>JAQGHS010000789.1 GCA_028291605.1 Planctomycetaceae bacterium
GATCCCAGGCCCGATGCCCCGGCAGAAATCCGCGGCGAGTTCAACACGATCGAGACCTCGGTTCCGACGATCCGCTTCGGCGAGCATAGCCCGCTGTCGGCCAAACTGATGAATCAGATGGCCCTGATCAAGTCGATGAATCACACCCACAACGACCACGGGCGTGGTTCCTATTGGATGTTCACGGGCTACATGTATCCGGGTTCGGTCCCCGACGTGAATTCGATGTCGCGGCAGGATATGCCCCACTTGGGTTCGTGCTTGTCGAAGCTGGCTCCCGGACAGGGGCCGATGTTCCCGTTCATCATCGTGCCGCATCGGATGGATGTCGCCGGTGGTCGCCGCGCCGGTCAGTTTGCTGGCATGCTGGGGCCGAAGTATGACCCGATGCTCACCGGTGGCAATCCGAACGATGATGGCTTCCGCCTCGAACACGTGCCGCTTGTCCCGAACGAAGATCCCGCTGTGATTCGTCGTCGCGTCGGCCTGGTGGATCAACTGAATCAGCAAGTCGATTACCTGCGCGAAGGCCAGTTGGCTCAGTCGTTGAAGGACAATCAACTGAAGGCGTTGGATGTCGTCGGTTCCGACAAGGTCCGCAAGGCAGTCGATTTGTCGATCGTCGATTCCGCGGTTCGTGATCGCTATGGTCGCAACTTGTTTGGCCAGTCGGTGCTGCTCGGCCGGCGTCTCCTGCAAGCGGGGACTCGCCTAGTTCAGTGCAACTGGCAGCGGACTCAAGGCAAGAACGGCTTCGCGTGGGACACGCACTGGAACCACTTCACGGCTTGCAAAGAAGAACTGATCCCCGCCTATGACAAGGCCTTCTACGCGCTGATGACCGATCTCGCCGAGACTGGCGAACTAGACGAAACACTGGTCGTTGTGGCGTCAGAATTCGGTCGTTCGCCGAAGATCACGTTGCGTAATGGCGGTCGCGAACATTGGCCCGAATTGTACAACGTGGTGCTGGCCGGGGCCGGTATTCAAGGCGGTCAAGTTTACGGCAGCGCCGACAAGTTGGGAGCCTATCCGGCTGATAACCCCGTCGGACCGGCTGACTTCGTGGCGACACTCTATCACCTGCTGGGCATCGACCCGCACAAAGAGATCTACGATCAACAGAACCGACCGTTCCAACTCACCAAGGGGAATCCGTTCCCGTTGCAGATGACGTGAGTTGCCGCGGCAACTGGTGCTGAGTGGTTACGAAGAAGAACTCGGCCTGTAGGATGGGCACTCTTGCCCGTCTCTGGTTCGGTCGTTCCAATAGGGATGGGCAAGAGTGCCCATCCTTCAGGCCGACGGTGAAAATACGACGGTCGGGACGGCGATCCTACGATTTCACCGATAGGCTTCTACCATGTCGAACATCGTCACATCCAATTCAGGCCGCCTCACGCGGGGGGGCTGTGCCGTCCTCGGAACTCTGCTTATTGCCGGAATCATGTCACAAACTTCAGCCGCAGACAAAGCTGCTGCCAAGCCCGAAAAACAGTTGCGGCATGTTGTGCTCTATAAGTTCAAAGCCGAAATCACCGCGCAGCAGATTCAAGAAGTGGTCGATGCCTTCGCGGCTTTGCCCGGCAAGATCAACACCATCACCGGGTTCGAACGCGGGACTAACGTCAGTGAAGAGAACAAGTCGGAAGGCTTCACGCATTGCTTTGTCGTGACCTTCCGCGACACCGCCGGACGAGCCGTCTATTTGAAGCACCCCGCGCACGACGAATACGTGAAGGTCGTCAAAGATCGCCGTGAGAAGGTGATCGTATTCGACTATTGGGCAGAAGGCTGAGGGCCGTAGGACGAGTGTCTTCAGGTCCGTCCAATCTATTTCCCTTCTGCCAGATTCACGCGGATGATCTCTTTGTCGTTGCGCGCGAACACGCTTTTCATGGCGAAGGCGGGATGTGACCAGATTGTCATGCGGCGTTGCACGGGGCGAGTCGGTTCGATCAGCTTCGCTCGAGAAATCTCTTTGTAGCCGCTGGGGGTCAGGTCGGCGATGATCAGGTCGCCCTGTTCATTATGCATGAAGACCTTATCGCCGTTCGGAATCAAGAAGGCGTTCCACCAGCGGCCCAGGCCGGTTGCGTCCAAGGTATCCCATTGCCGTTTGCCCGTCTTGGCATCTAAACAGCGGAGCTGGCCATGACTGCAGACGCCGTAGATGTGTGATTCGGTGAAGATGGGCGTCGACATGATCGAATGCAGACCGTCGGTTCTGATCTCGCTATCGCTGGTTCCCTTCCAGACGATTTTCGGTTTGGGCCCCTGGCTGAAGTCGAGCATCATCGGGCCGTTATAAAACGAGGTCAGAAAGAGCCGGTCGCCAACCTTTTGCGGCGTGGGAATTGTCAGTCCCGCCTGGATTGGGAACGGGACTTCCCACATCAGTTCGCCGGTCCGCGGGTTCAATCCGGTGACGGCTTCGGGATGCCAGATTACCAGGTGCTGGACACCATCGAACTCAAACAACATCGGCGGGCAATATCCGATCTGCGGATCGTTGATCGCCCGCCAGATTTCTTTGCCGGTCGTCTTGTTGAAACTGACGACCGTCGCGCCATCCGCTCCGCCGACCAGGGTAATCAATTGGTTGTCGATCACCAGGGGTGATGCCGCCATGCCCCACGTGGGTAACGCCGTCTGATATTCCTTTTGAAAATCCTTCTGCCAGACGATCTTGCCGTCAGCCACTTCAAAGCAGAACATCTGACCGGTCGCACCGATCGTGTAGACCAGATTGCCGTCCACAACGGGGGTGGCACGCGGCCCGGCGGGGTAGCTGATGTCATACTTGACGGGATGCGCATGCGACCATTTCACCTCGCCCGTTTCCGCGTCCAGGCACTGAATCCGCTCTTTGTTTTGAGCCGTCTGACGATCAAGAAAATCGGTGATGAAGACCCGGCCGTCAGCGACAGCAGGCCCCGCATAGCCTTCGCCGAGCGGTGTCGACCAGACACGCGGTAACACACCTTCCGGCAGTTTGCGGACAATTCCTGTTTCACGCCAGGTACAATCCCGTTGCGGCCCGCCCCATTGCGGCCAGTCGTCTCCATGAGCTCGCGTTTCGATTCCACACAGCAGACAAATCCCAGCCAACCACACAACAGAACGACTCACCGCAGACATACAGCTCTCCTGACAGCGTGATTTCATCGAGTTTCATTTTTTCGAGATTGGTTGATGACTCCAAAATCGACCGAATTGGTTTCTCGGAAGTCCGAGAGACCTCGGCGCAGACACCGAGCCTCCCGCCGACAACGTTCGGGGATTATACGCAAACTTCCCGGTCGTGGCAGACCGATCTGGCGGCTTTGTAAGATTGTGCATTCCGTAGGATAGGCATCCTGCCTGTCATTGTTACGATGTGCGACAGACTGGAAGACGTACCTACGAATCACATGGCAGGCAGGATGCCTATCCTACGAAATGATCGCCCGATGATTTCGGCACCAAGGATTTTCGATCGAGACATCATCGCGGCGCGGGGCGGCAAGAATCGCGTCGATCCATGGCAGCCGTACGCATTTCTGGTCGAACCGGAACACGCAGCCGGCGGGCTAATCGAAGATGTGGCGACCATTTTTTTAACAAACCGTGAATGTCCATTTCACTGTCTAATGTGCGATCTATGGAAAAACACGCTGGACACTCGCGTTCCCGACGGAGCCATTCCCGCCCAGATCGATTTCGCTCTGGAACGATTGCCTGCGGCACAACATATCAAGCTCTACAATAGTGCGAACTTCTTCGATCCTCAGTCAATTCCGCGTGACGATTGGCCAGCCATCGCCGAACAAGTGCGGTCATTCAAAACGGTAATTGTCGAAAATCATCCCCGGCTCTGTACCGACGACTGCCGCATCTTTCGAGATCTGACAGGAACGCAGCTCGAGGTCGCGTTGGGGCTGGAAACGATTCATCCTGACGTCTTACCACGCTTGAACAAACAGATGACCGTGGATGATTTTGAATCTGCGGTGTCGAGATTAAGGGACTGGGACATCCTCACGCGGGCGTTCATTTTGTTGAGGCCACCGTACCTCACCGAAGAGGAAGGAATCGAGTGGGCGTGTCGCTCGATTGAGTTCGCTTTCGACTGCGGCGTGAATTGCGCCAGCGTGATTCCGGTACGCGGCGGCAATGGCATCATGGAACATCTGGCAGCCGAGGGACTCTATTCTCCGCCAAGTCTGCGGGCCCTAGAAGACGTGTTGGACTACGGGCTGCAACTGCATCACGGGCGAGTTTTTGTCGACCTGTGGGATGGGGAACGATTTGCGACGTGTCCGGAGTGCGGTCCACCACGTCGAGCGCGATTAGAACGGATGAATCTCTCGCAGGTATCGGAGGCCCGCGTGAAGTGTCAGAATTGTGATTAGAGCGATGTGAACCGGACACTAGGGCGTTCCGGCTAATTTGTCTGTTGCGAAATCAGCCGCTGGGCGCTAGCCCACGGTTCTAGCAACTCTTGTTTGGCCCTCTCGGCGAAAGTTCCCATGCCAACCGAGCCTCTGTCACGGAAGCAGAAGATCCAACGCTGGCTGTTGCTGATTGCCGTCACGATGATTGCAACTGTCATTGTTCGATCGCAGGTCGCATCCAATGCCGAGGCCTTCTGGGTTCTGTTTCCCCTGTCATTGATTTCTGCCACCTACGGACTGCATCTATTTCCGTTTCCGCAACTGGCATCGCAATCGCCATTCGCACGTCGTGTTATCAAAGTTGTCCTGATCGGCTTCCCGGTCCTGTTTTATGGGTTCCTAGTGTACGTCACGAATTCCGTCTGGTCGTGGATAGAAGCAGCACTGTGCGTGTATTTCTTCGGTTTCTCGCTGGAGTGTTTTCTCCTGGTGTTCTTCAAAGCTGCCAGTTGGGTTGAGCATTACGTGGCACAGCGGCTCGCAGTTCGCTGGCGATGGTGTGCACTTGTCGGAGAGAAAGCCGCTGTGTATGCCATTCTGGTCCCGTTTTTGTTGGTCGTGTTTGCCGTTCATCGCCCCAAACTCATTCCCCGGAGGCTGACAGATCCCGCCATCCAGACAGTCGAATTGATCAGTTTTTCGGCACGTGATGGACTTCCTTTGCGCGGCGTTTTTCTACCTCGTCCCAATGCGATCGGGACCATCATTGTCTGTCACGGGGTGGGAGCCAATCATGCCGATATTCAGCCGTTATTCCTGAATCTCTACCACGCCGGTTTTCAAATCCTGGCATTTGATTTCCGAGGACACGGCAACAGCGCAGGCCACACCATCACGTACGGATTACAGGAACGACGGGATGTTCTCGGTGCCTATGATTACTGCGTCCAGCGCAGCGATGTCGATCGCACCCGCCTCTTCGCACTAGGAGCGTCCATGGGGGGAGCCGCACTTCTTCAGGCGTTGCCCGAAATGCCGCAAGTCCGGGCGGCCGTGGTGGATTCGGCGTTTGCCAGCTTGGATCAGATGGCCGGACATCAACTGCGATTTTTCCCGCCAGTGGTCCGGGCTCCGTTGGTGCAACTCGTGCGCTGGTTTGCCTGGATTGAGACTGGGGCGGATCTGCAACGTTTGTCACCCGCCGATCGACTGCGTGAGATCTCGATCCCGTTGCTGATCATTCATGGTAGCGATGATACCGTGGTCCCGGTGGAACACGCTCACCTATTGCAGAAGGCGGCGACTGGGCCGGTGCAATTGCGAATTGAACCGGGAGCACCGCACATCGGGTCCGTTGTTTTTGATCCGACCGGCTATGTTCAACGAGTCAAAGCTCATTTCCTATCGGCCGTGCATTGAGTCCCTTGAAACTCTGGGCGAGAATTCCATTCCAGCAAGTTCGGTACGTTTCTCTCAACGGGTTCCAGAATGACTTACGATGTCGCCATCATTGGTGCCGGATTTGGCGGCAGCTTGATGGCACTGATCCTACAGCGGTTGGGGTTAAACCCAGTCTTGATCGATCGAGCCAGTCATCCGCGGTTTGCGATTGGCGAATCGGCCACGCCGATTGGCGATTTGATCTGGGCCCGGTTGACTGAACAGTATGACCTGCCACGCTTGCGACCGTTGGCGGAATACGGATCGTGGCAGCGGGCTTATCCGCAATTGCCCTGTGGATTGAAACGCGGATTCAGTTATTTCCTGCATCGCCCCGGTCAACGGTACGTCCCCTCGGCGCGACATCAAGACGAGATGCTGGTCGCCGCCAGCCACGGTGCAGACGATGCCGACACCCATTGGTATCGAGCAGACTTTGACGAATTCATTGCGAGTGAGGCTCAGCGCGAGGGTGTCGCCCATTTCGATCACACGCAACTCACCGAGCTGCAGGGGGGCGATGTTTGGAGACTTGCCGGAACGCGGCTCGGTCAGCCCATTTCGTTCGCAGCCAGATTCGTGATTGATGCGTCAGGTGAGAATGGATTCCTAGCCCGGCATCTGGGGCTGACGAATCAGGTCGGCCGGATGCAGACGGATTCACGTCCGTTGTTTGCTCATTTTCGCGATGTGCCGACTTGGGGGAAGCTGCAAGGGTTTGATGCAGCTCGCCCTGATGCCCATCCATTTGCGGACCATCCCTACCCGTGCGATGACGCGGTGTTGCATCATCAATTTGAGGGTGGCTGGATGTGGGTGATTCCTTTCAATAATGGAATCACGAGCGTTGGGTTTGCCTTGGATCAGAGACAGTTTCCGTTCGATGAAACGGTCTCGCCGGCGGAGGAATGGCGATCGCTGCTGCAGCGTTACCCCTCGATCGGCGACCATCTGCGGGATGCCCGGATCTGTGGCCCCGGCGAGCATCTGATTCGGGGAGGTCGGATGCAACGCTGGCTGAGTTCCGCCGCGGGACCCAATTGGGCGTTGCTTCCGACAGCCGCAACGTTTCTGGATCCGCTGCACAGTACCGGTAATGCCCACACGCTTAGCGGAATTGAGCGATTGGCTCGGGCATTTGCTGGTCATGTGGGGCGTTGGGACGCCCCTCGGTTTCACGCCGAGTTGCAGGCTTACGATGCCACATTGCAGGCTGAATCGCAGCTGCTGGACCGCGTCATTCACGGTTGTTTTCTGACGTTGGGTGATATGGAATTGTTCGGGGCGATGTCGGCGTTTTATTTTGTCGCTGCGATCTGGGCAGAACATCGTAGACGCAGCGGACTCGGGCAGCCACAGGACGCTTTTCTGGGGGCAAATGACCCGGAATGGGTGGGGATTGTCGAGACGTCTTACTCGGAGTTGGTCGAACTGGCACGTTCTGGATTGCTCAATAGCGCGGCCAAACAGCATTTTATCGATCGCGTACGACAGCGAATTGCTCCCTACAATCTGGCCGGTCTGTGTGATCCAAGTCGACAAAATCTGTACCCCTACCCCGTAGCCTGACTCTCCAGAGTCGGGCGAATTTTGCGTTGCAAATGCGCCCAACTCAGGAGAGTCAGGCTACGGATCTGGGCAATCTTGGTTGAATGCGTGGAGTTGTTGACGACTTCATTACCTGAAGTCGGGGAAATTTCTCGTCGAACAGGATCGTTAGCGGGTTAAGTCTTGATCTCCGGAACGCCATTTGGCCGATGGGTCTGATACGGGCAGGTTCAATACGGGGCATCAGGCTTGTATTCACAAATCTGATAGTAACCAGTCCGCCGATTGGTTACTCTATGTATGAAGCTTGGCTTGGATGTGGTGCGTGAGGGGTTTTCGATATGGACAACCGACTTGCTCGACGATTGCTGATTGCTGCTTTCGCGGTCGGGGCGATTGCGTCTGGTCCCCAACCGACTTTTGCTCAGGGGAGCGGCCTGTTTACGGGTAGCGGTCTCACGAAGGGCGGAACCGGTGGGATTACCGGGGGGATGACCGGCATGGGTTTTGGATCGATGACCGCGGGCAAAGCCGGTACGACACCATTAATGGGTGGAACCACTGGACCCATAAACCCATTCGCTCCTGCTGGTGCGGGTGGAAATCCGGCTCAAGGTGGAATGGCGGGGGCCATGGGGGCCGCGAATTCGGGTTTCATCGGCCGGAATAGCGGGGCCTTCGCAGGAAATTCCCGGGCAGGACAGGTTGGCGCTGGTGCTGCAGGCGGGGCTGCTCGGAACTTTAGAAACAGCGGCAATAACGCGGCAAACGATCCGCGTAATTCTGATTTCGCCAACGGTGGCAACGCGCGTAAGACGAGTCAGGTACGTCCGCGTCAGAAAGTTGCATTCGAATACAACGCTAAAGCCGCAGCGACAGTGGCTGCGACCGCGTCGGTGCGGCTGGACCGCATTACTCTCAAGAATCCCTCGCTGAAGGGTGTCGACGTGGCCGTTCAGGACAATCAGATTGTCCTGAGAGGCAGGGTCAAGACGTCTCAGCAGGCGAGACTCGCCGAGAATATTGTGCGCCTGGAACCCGGGGTTCGATCAGTTCGCAACGAACTCGAAGTTGAGCAGCCTGCTGTTTTGGAATAAGTATCGATGATCGGCTGCTGACAGCAGCACTCTCATTTTTGCTGTCGCAGAATCATCAGATAGTTTCCGCGATCCGTCGCCATCGTTTGTGGACGTTGTCGGCCGCGGTTGGAAACGCACCACTTCAAGACTTCTCCGTCATACTCGTAGATGCCTTGAAAACTGCGACCGTCCTGAGGGCCGCTGGTCCCTTCCGCATCGAGATTGCCAGAGCGGCCATCGCCAGTGCTGACGAAAGTTCCTCCGCCAATCCCCTCGGGAGCCCGACGAGTTCCCAGTTCCTTGCCCGTGATGCGGTTGCCCTCGACGGTCAGTTCGATCTCCATTTGGCCTGAGTTCGGATTTTCGCCTCGACCATTCACAATCCAGCCGCGCCAG
>JAQGHS010000809.1 GCA_028291605.1 Planctomycetaceae bacterium
AATCCCAGCCATCGGAGCCTGAATGATCGGCAATGAAATCTGCAGTCGCTCCCATAGCGGATTCATGGTGTATCCCCATCTTTAGTGTCATCTTTTTCTTTAAGCTGTTCCGCGGCGCTGCTGGCCTTGGCTCGCGAGTGGACCGTATTCAGGGTCCTCACGCAAACTTCCAGCGCCATGCGTAAAGTGTCATCGGTAACCGTGGTCTGGCAGGTCGCCACTTGCTTCGCAATCCCCAGATCGACCAGCGATTGCCGATCATGATTGTCGGTCCTGGCGATGGTGGTCAGGACCTTCGCGGCAAGCGTGCGCCGGGATGCGGCTACCTTTTCGTCGGAGATCATCGCCGCGAGGATTTTTCCGCAGGGTTCGGGATAATCAAACGTCAATTCGTGCGTCTTGGTCATCCGTGCGAGTATTGCCAAATTGTAGTGGACCTTCTGTCGTATCAGGGGACCATCTAGCAGCGATTGGCGTTGCTGAGCCAGTTTTTCTCGCTGCGGACTTTTTTCCGGAAGTGACCTGATGAGGTCATCCACGTCTGCGATCTGCAGTTCCAGCCGATTGACACGTTGAGCCACTTCCAACGGCAACTGTTCGTGTACCGACTCGAGATACAGCGGCAAGCAGAGATTGAGATCGTGCGTGGCCCGCCAGAGGTGGTACAACGCCATCGACCGCACTTCGACAGTCGATTCGGCAGCCAGCTTTTTCAATCGTGGCAGATCGCTGAAGGTGCTTGCCAGATAGACGAAGATATCGTCATGCTGGCGGATTTGTTCGAGCAACTCGGGCAAATCCGCGGCGTCAAACCGCCGAAAGCTCTTCAGTGTGCTGAGTGTCCGGCGGCGAATCTCGTGCGGCGCATTTAATCCGGCAATCAATTCTGCCGGAGCGGTCAGCAGCGGCTCTTTCTCCAGTTGGGTGGTGATGACATACTCGGCATGCTGATAGACGTTAAAGTCTGGCGAATCACGAGTCACCAGCAGAGCCATCGCCCGCACAATCCGCGCTTCAGGCTGCCGCTCGACAAACTTGAGTATGGCCTGATTCTGCCTCTCCGTATTCGACGAGTCCAACGCATCCCGCAGCAAGTCCTCCACCGACGGCACCTCATCACCCCGCACGGGCAACGTCCAAGCCAGTACGAACAGCAGCACAACTAACGAACAACGTGGCATGATCAGTCCTTGTTATTCCCGCATGTTGAAAAGACCTCTCAAAGATCCAGTATCCGAACGTAACTGTCAAATGATTACGCAGCAGTTTAGGGAGTATTGCATCCCGGAGGGATGCCAGAGAGTAGCCGGTGGTTGAGGAGCCAGGCGACGACACCACCGGATAATGTCCCCATCAGCCTGGTGACAATGCATTGTTGCTCGCTGAGGTAGCATTTTGCGTGCAGATTCTGGCAGTATTTGACCTTCACGGAACGGAAGTCTTTTAACCAGTTGATCTCGTTGGGCTGATGCTTTTTGCCGTACACGATGCGGATATCAAGCTGCGGCCGGTTCTTGTCCTCCAGCAGTTCCCGCATCCGCTCATTCACCTTGAGATATCGGTTTGATAGGGATGCGTTCTCGGCTTTGGTGCTCAAAACAGAATCCTTGCGGAACGCGGTGCGAAAACTCGAGCTTTTTCATAACATCAGGTCGGGCGTTCCAGGAGTATCATGGCAGGTGAATTGTGACTCATCCGAGTATCGATCGGGTTTTTGATTGTGTTCGAGACTTGCAACGCGAGATCCAGTGCGGCGATCTCTATTTGCGGTCCACTCTGCTGCAATACAGTTATTGCGGCGGGAATCCCGACTATGTCACCGAGCGGACATTTCTGGATGCGGAATTGTCGACGCCGGAAATGCTGGAGCGACTCCGCAGGGCGATCGATGATGACGACGAAGTGCTGCGAACATGTTCCGCGCGGCGGCTTGTGGCGACTCGCCAGCCATCGAGCGAAGAGATCCTCTTGCGGTTTATGAACAGCGACTATTTTTATGACCGGATGCAACTGGCTTCGCGGGCCAGTCTGTTTCATACGGATGAAATCGACCGAAAAGTGATCTCGCTGGCGACGAGCGATCCCTCGCCCTACGTGCGGGCGGCTGCGTGTGAAGGGTTGCTTGGGAAGGATCCGCGGGCGATCATTCCGGTGCTGATGCAGGTCATGCAGGAAACGGGTGAGGACATCGACCCGGATGACATGGTGCCGCCTCCCAGCGAGGTTGCCGCCACGATCCTGGATGAAGTTCTGGAGAGCAGTTTTATCGCAACGCGAATTGGCAACGAGTTCGCCACATTTCCGTCCCGGCGGGGTGGAAGAAAAGCTCTGCTGGCCAAGGCGAACAAGGTTCTCAAGGCGCTGAATCAGGATGCGGACTGATCGCAGATTCTCGAATTGTTGGGAGCGCAGCGAATTAGAGCTCGATCAATTGTCGGGCGTCGAAGCAGCTGCAGCCTCTTGTTCGCTTTGCCCATCCTACGGACTCATCTAGGGGGCCGGCTTTACTTTGACTTCACCTGGAATTCGACGGTCTCGTCGGCGTGGGGTTCGGATTTGGGGTCGACTCGCAGGGATTGCATGACCGCGTCGAAGAGGGGGCGGAAGTCGTTGAAGCGGGATTTTGGTGCTGAGCAATCCAGGATCACAAAGCCGTCCGGGCCGGGGACTGCGAGGACCAGATGTGGGGTGTCATGGTTCTCGAACAGGCACGACTGGTAGCCCTTCAGGCGATCCTTCAAGTCAGGCGCCTGGATGACCTCGAGAACTCGCGAACGCGGTCTCACCACGGTCCCCAGCGCCTCGGCGGCGGACTTGGAGCGCGTGTCGAAATGCAGGTAGATTGTGGCGGGGTTCGTTGGGTCGCCCCAATGGTCACTCAGGTTCTGCCGCCACTCTTCCCGGGCGGTCAGCGAACGGTCGTCGGGAAAGTCTGACTTCTCCCACTCCTGCGGCAACAGCAGGGATGTTGTCGACTTGAGTCGTTGACGCTTTAGTGTATAGCTCGTGCGGGGTAACTTGATCACTTCTTCGTCGAACAGGATGGTCAATCTCGGCAGGCTGGCGGCGAGTGTTTTCGCGGCTTGGGACGTCACCTCTGTCTCGTAGAACCTGAGAGTTTTGAGTTGCGTCATCTGCGACAGGTGCGGGAGCCCCAGATCGGTCACCCCGTCTCCGGACAGGTCCAGCACGGTGAGCTCTTTAAGGCCCGCCAGATGGCGCAGTCCGGTGCCTGTCCCCTTCACGGTTCGCAGATGGACGAGTTGCAGGTGAGTCATCCCTGCCAGATGTCGCAACATCGAGCCGGGCAGTTTGGGCCCGTGCAGTCTCAGCTCACGCAGTTCGGTTAGACCGGCCAAGGCCGAGAAGCACGTCGTGTCTCTGATCCGGTCGAGTGTCAGATCCAGTTTTTCCAGCCGCTGCAGCCCACTCAGCCGCCGAACCGTTGCTTCGTGATACTCCGAATCGGCGAGAACCAGGTTCTTCAAGTGCGTGAGGTTTTCCAGCGCGGCGACCCCGGCATCACCCAGCCTCGGGTAGGGTAATAGTTCCAGCGATTCCAGCTTGGTCAAGACCGCCAGCGGTTCGATCGAGGTGACTTTGACTCGAGCGAGTCTCAAGTGTTTCAGTTCCTGCAAACTCGCCAATGAGGCGAGGCCTTTTTCTGTGACATCGCTGTCCGTGATCGTGAGTCGCTGCAAATCGGTCAGAGGTGCCAGCAGCCGCGTTTCGGCATCGGTGATTCCCGCTTGAATCAAGTTAGCCTCGGTCAGGCGAACTCCGGAGCGAATGCCAATATCGAACGTCGACGCGAACCGTACTGCCGCGCTGTATTGTTGTTCTTTAGTGAGAGTGTTCAGTTGGGCGATGCGTCGCTCATTCATCTGTCCGATCGCCTGCTGATCCAGGCGGCTCCCGTTCAAGCGGAGCACTGTCCAGGGGCGCAGCCTTTCGAGAAGCACCAGATAAGCCGGAAATAACTGGGTCTTGCTAATCGTGAGACTGTCCAAGTGCCGCAAACGGGCCACATTCTTGAAGCCCAAGAGCGTCATCTTGGCAGACGTCAGATGCAACACCCGCAACTCGGGAACGTGACTGAGTGCCGCGAGCTCCTCGTCAGTGGCGTTTTGGCAATCCAACTCGTCGATCAGCCCGCACCGGAAGACAACGCGATCGGGCGACCCCGTGACTTTGGTGGCGGGCTCGGCCCAGCGGACGCGATGCTGTTTCAAGAGTTCGTTGATGCGGGCGTCAGTCTGGATGCAATCCGGATGCTTCGAGTCCATACGCGACCGCTGCGCCTGGAGCGTGACGAGTTCCGACCGCGGCGGGTCACGGTCGGCAAACCACCTGGCCAACGCGGCCACGGCCGCGGGATCCCAGGGCGAGTTGCGCACCGCCTCAATCAACGGCCACTCGGGCCGGTCGACAATTGGGAAGGGGGGAAGCAACGCAGAACTTGCCGGTGCCTCAGTCCCCGGCGGTTGAGCACGACATTCCCCAAAACCACTCGCGAGGAGACCCAGGCAGAGCAGTCCGCGAATGACGTGATGGAGCATCATCTCTTCTGACTCATTCCAAATGTGTTCGAGTCGAGCGATTACTTAGCCATCTCAAAATTGATCGTGTTTTCGGGCTCCGAGTCAACTTCGGCCGTCAATTCTGTCTTCGTGTTGAATTTGGCCGGAATGTAGTCCTCGCGGGCCGCGATTTCTCCGCCGGAAGGACCAGGAATCATCTTACCAGGGATCTCCCGAGAGGCATTGATTTTCACTTTATACTTCCCGGGCAGGGCTTTAATTGAGTATTTGCCCTGGGTGATTGCGCCCCCGCTGGCAGCTCCCTCGGAATCGGTGGGTTCGAAAATGATATCACCCGTCGCCAAGGGCTGAGAGTCGTATTTCACCTCACCTTTCACGGAGTACAACTCGGGGCCGGACGGCCCGCAACCGACAACAAACAATGCGCAGCCAAGTACACAAGCGCTGAAACGGAGATTCATCACCACTCACCTTATTGAGAGCCCGGAATGAGAAAGGGTCCCGAGATGAGTATCTCGGGACCGTGCTGCCTGGATCGGCATGCCCAATTGGCGTACTCCCTTTTTGAAAAGGGAGCACGCATCAATCCGCATTGCGAAGGTCAATTGTTAGAAGTCGCCAATCACATTACCGTCAGCCCGGGCTCCCAGGTAATTGAAGAGCAGAGTGTTAATATTGCTGCTGATGAAGCGGACTGAGCCGTCACCCAGCACCACGTGTGCACCACCCGTGTGCAAGCTGCGGAACGAGAGATTATTGTTGCCCGTTGTGATACAGGGACTGGCAACCTGCGAAGTGCAGGCCAGTTCTTTGTCGCCGACGGTCGTATTCGGCGGATACAATGTCGAGACCGAAGCATTACCGTCGTAGGCGTTATACAGTCGTCCCCGGCGATCGGAAGTGTCGGTGCTCAAGACGATCTCACCAGCCATGATCGTATTGGAAGTTCCGTCAGTGATGTCGCGCATGCGGACGGAAGAAAGCGGATACATGACGCCATTCGCCGAACTGGGCAACGCTCCCCAGTTTCCGCCGTAGTCGGTGTTGCCTGAGCAAGAGAGATAGTTGGAATGGAAACCCTCCTGCCCTGTCCTGGGATTACCGGGATCAGACGGGCACATCCCTCCGGGAATGATCGTCGCATACGTCGGCGTAAAGCCATAGACCTGAACGCCAGGATTTGCAGTCATCCAAGTCGCCAGGAGATTATAGAGGTTGGCCTGATCCATGTAGGGAAATAACGGCTGGAAATAACTCATCCGAATACCGCCGCCATATGCGGTTTGCCCCATCGGAAATACGGAAACTGTGTCGTGATAGTTGTGCAGTGCGATGCCGATTTGCTTGAGGTTATTTTTGCATTGTGAACGCCGCGCCGCTTCTCGAGCCTGCTGCACGGCAGGAAGAAGCAGGGCGATCAAAACAGCGATGATCGCGATCACCACCAACAATTCTATGAGCGTAAACCCAGCCGAGCGACGAGAACCTGAGCGCATTCCGAACCCCCAAATAGACAAGAAGATAGCACCGTAGAACACGAGCAACGCAGCAATTTTCCGCGCACCAACGCGGGCACTGATCAGTGCATTTGATCTGCGTCTCAGCATCTTACCCTGATGAACTGCAAATGCAATCATATTTGCATGCATCCAAAGCTGGCGGAGGAAGAGCACGGCCAGTCAGTCTGTACGAGCGGCATTTCGCAACGTATGTACAGATGTTGCGTCGAGGGCATGCCTGTTCTGTCGTTTCCTTAATTATTAACACTTCGAACTGGACTAACCCCGGTAAGACACCCTCTTTCAGCAGAATCTTAGGTCGAGATTTACGGGATTAGTATCTTGCCACAACTCCATATGCAACAATCGGTATCGCCACTCGATGGGGAGTCTTTTTTGTGCCCCGATGGCGGTCCGTCGACTGCTTGACGTGAAAAAAGACAATATGTCTCTTTCACTGCCAAGCAACGGCTCGGGCGATATGTTGGTTGCCGGATGTGTAGTGGAGACCAATGCCTCACCGCGTTCGATGTGTCCGGTCCTCAATGCGTCTTGAAGGCCGATGTCCCGGTTGCAGGCGAACCTTAGCAACGAGGTCTCCGACTTACTATCGCGGTATCGCAAAATCAAATTCGTTGAGACTTTTCACTTCAACGGTCGCGGTGAGCGGTGATTTGTCGTAGTCAGAATAAATCCTGGCGATGCGGTCGGCCGCGGGCACGCTTTCGACGGGTTTGGGTGTCAAACCTGAGCCATCAGGAACCGATTCTGGTTCTTGGGCCACCTCCTGCGTGATGACGACGCGAAATTCACCCGCCATCGACCCATCGCCATCGCCGTGTGTCGATAGCGTGTACCGGCCTTCCTTGTCGATGGTCCCGCCGGCTGTCTTACCGGCTTGACCTTTCAACGGGATGAAGGCAATCGATCCGCCCCCGACCAGGGGCTTGCCGTCAAATGTTACCTCTCCCGAAACGGCATACACGGGGATCGGTTTTTGACCGCTTCCACACCCGGTGAATGCCAGGAGTAGCGTCAATGCGAAGGTGAGCGAATGATTCTTGGGCATAGAGTTCTTGTGACTCGACAAAAGGAGTGGAAGTTGCGACGTACTTGTCGAAACATTAAGAACTTAGTACTCGCCGTTGACTTCACCACCGGCTCGAGTGCCGAGTGCCTGCCAGGTTGCCAGGTTAATGTTGTCGGAAAAGAACCGGACACTACCGTCGGCCATGGCTCCCTGAACGCCTCCTGCGTGATAGCTTCGTGCCGCGGCGTGCATCTCTGTGTAACTCGCAGGCGAGCCTATCTGCACACAGGGCATCCCTTCCTCGGGTGCCGAGCGACATCCCCAGATGCCATCCGAAACAGCACTATTCGGTCCATTCAAAGTCGAGAATATGTCGGCTCCCATTATTCCGTAAAATGGCGTACCCCGCGTATCGAGTGTCGGAAGATCCGAAGTCCCGCCCTGTTTGCGAAATGCACGAAACTTCACCTCGCTTAAGGCAATCGTGTTTGACGATCCGTCGAGCAGATCTCGCGTGTTATATTTCTGATTCGTACCAAACACGCCACCGGTGGCAACATCTGCCGTATAGATGCGACCATACTTTCCCTTTCCATAGGAGGCCGCATAGTTCCCTCGGGTGAGGTCCTCCATTCCGGTCCCGTTCCCGAACAATTCCTTACGCCAAGGATGACTGGGGCATTCCATCAATGACATCCGATCTTTCCCGACCGTGATTGCGCGACTGGTATAAGTGCCGTTGCCGAACCAATCGACGACTTCCGGTCGCTCTGCAACGATCGTCATGAATCCATTGTAGTGAGCCGTCTGATCTACAAATGCCAACATCTGGGCAATCCATGGTCCACCGATGGCCGCGCCGCCACCACCGTTGTTCCCATTCGGGTTGTCTGCACTTGTGTCAGTAGGTGTTGAAGGGCCTGTGCGGCCGTTGACAGTTCCCAAGGGGAAGGCATTGTAGGCTTCGTGATAGTTGTGGATCGCCAAAGCCAGTTGCTTGAGATTGTTCTTACACTGCGACCGGCGGGCTGCTTCCCGAGCTTGCTGGACGGCAGGGAGCAAAAGGGAGATCAGCACCGCGATAATTGCCACGACGACCAGCAGTTCAACCAGCGTAAACGCGCGTCGAATCGGCCGAAAGCTATGCATGTCAGTAGTCCTTTGTCGAGAGTATTGGAGTCGTAATGAACCGTTGAAAAAGTATCTCAGGCGTCTTGCATGAGGCGTAATCACCGTTACGATTTCCCTGACAACTCAAACTTGAAGCTGTTCTCACTCCCTTTTTCCACTTCGGCCGACAAACCGCTGGACTCCGGATTCCCATAGGTCTCGGGAATCTTGGAACGTACTCGGAAGGGGCTTTGCAGATCGCTTTCCGTCTGCTGCATTTGCCGGTCTGCATCCGACAAAGGTTTGCCGTCAGCGCGGTAGCGTTCGCTCGCCTGGATCGACACATTATGCTTGCCGACCAGGGCGCCGCGACCACTATTCATGGACAATGCAAACTTCCCGTCGGGCCCGGTGAGGGCGATGGATGCGGGCCCACCTTGTTCAGGCGCAAATACGACATTGGCTTCTGCCAGCGGCTGACCGTTATAGAGCACAACACCCGAGGCTGGGGCAGTCGCCAGATCACTTCCACAGCCGACCAGGAACACCAGATTCAGCGCTACAGCGAGCAGTCCAAACCGAGATTTCATTTCAACTCCAAGGGAAAGTACGAGGACAAATAGCAGGGGGAGTGGCTATGTAGAGGTTGGGCAAGTTAGACCTAAGTAGACATTCAGAAATATCTGTGTTGTAGCCACGCTCGCCAGAGAGTGGGAATCCAAGGTAATTCGCCCACGTTCTGGCGAACTTGGCTACATAGTAATTTCTGCTCATCTACTTAGAATTCCCCGAGAGTCTTTCCATCGGCGCGGCCCCCGAGACGTTGATAGGTCTGCTGGTCGATGTTTTCGCTGATGTACTTGACTCCGCCGTCCACCATTAGAAACTGTGCACCACCGGCATGCATCGACTTGAAACCCCACGAGTAGTTGTAGTTGACAGGATCTGTACAAGCTGCGTTGGTGATCCTCGTCGAATTGTCGCAGGTGGTGAAATCATTGATTGGCGTGACGGTGGAGCACTGAGCGGCGCCATTCGAATTGCCATGCCACCATCCACGGCGATGGTGATTTGTCGAGACGTCGCTGCCAGCGGGATTCCAACTGCAGTTCGCCAGCGTCTCACCGACGAAGATTGTGTTTGAAGTTCCATCGAGCACGTCTTGCGTCGTCAGCATGACTCCGTAGTAGGAAAACATACCAGAGACGAGAGCAGCGTTATTGGATCGGCCAAAGACGATCGCAGAAACCTGGGCATCCGTGGAGGAACTCCCCAATTCTGCGAAGACGTTATAAGGTTGGCACGCGGTCGATGAGCTATCGGTGCGCTGAGAGCCGATGGACCCGCCATAACTGGCCTGGGCCCAGCCACGAAACATTTCGGGACTCGTGTCGGTGGGACACCGGGCGAACGGCACCTGATGCGCCCGTGCTGGTTGGCCGTCGCTAAGGATCTGATGGGTCAGGTCACCTGTGGCTGGACTGGCACCTGCCTCCCACGTGCTGGTTGCGGGGTCGCCGAAATTCAATTGAGTGTACAAGGCGGCTTGGTCCATGAATGGCAAGATGCGGACCTGCCAGCCAATGCAGGGAAGCTGCGTGTTGGGGTGGGCGTTGTTCAGACCCGACGGGGCGAAGTACCCGTATGTCTCGTGATAGTTGTGCAGGGCCAGTCCGAACTGTTTCAAATTGTTTTTGCACTGGCTCTTGCGGGCTGACTCACGAGCCTGTTGCACCGCCGGCAACAGCAACGAAATGAGCATTGCAATGATGGCAATCACCACGAGGAGTTCGATGAGAGTGAAGGCTCCTCGAGGGGCACGGCAGTTGTGAGATACTCGCGAGCGAGACACCCGGCATCGCAAGGTGGATCGAGCGAATCTAATGGGAGTTTTCGTCATTAAGGCACCCCTGTATTACACACAATTGATAGAAAACGTGACTCAACCCATCACCCGCACTTGGACAACACAGAATCCGTGTGTAGCGCCCCTGCCATCTCGATCGGCGATTGACGAGTCCCTGCAATGCCAGAGGTATTGGTAGCGTCGCCAAACGGAGAGCCCCGCTGGCGAATGCGTACACAACTCGAGCCACCCACCGACTTCTGTGGACGTACTTTAAGGGCCGAGTTGGAACGATTGATGAACCGCGATTGAAGATGCGGTGAAGACCGAGCTGGTCGTCAGAATGATTGTGAGGAGACTGTGACGGGCCTGTTTAGGATGTGTATAAGTTGT
>JAQGHS010000885.1 GCA_028291605.1 Planctomycetaceae bacterium
CCAACATGGCACTCGCCGAAGCCGTTGAATACATGAAGGCGGGGACACTCGGCGACGTCAAGCTGGCCCGCAGCATCATCTACGGCCGACGAGACTCCATCGGTCCCAAAGGGACCTACGAAGTTCCCAGCAATGTCGATTACGACTTGTTTATGGGCCCGGCCCCGTTGACCCCGCTGACCCGCAAGAGCCTGCACTACGACTGGCACTGGAATTGGCAGACGGGCAACGGCGAACTCGGCAACAACAATATCCACTCGCTCGACATCTGCCGCTGGGGAATGGGGCTGACTGGCTTGGCCCGCAGTGTCATCAGCTATGGCGGACGCTTCGGCTACTCCGACGCCGGCGAGACACCCAACACCCAGGTCTGCATCTTCAATTTCGGAGACAAAACGGTCGTCTCCGAGACTCGCGGCCTGAAGACGGAGCAATTCCGGCCGGGCTTCACGGGCGGTTGGTTGTTCCACGGAACGGAAGGCTCGATTGCTCAAACGTCGTTGTTCGACCCGATGGGCAAGCTGGTCAGCACCTTCGCCGAGAAACGCAAAAGCGAGAATCACTTCGCGAACTTCATCAACGCCGTCCGCAGCCGCAAGCGTGAGGAACTTAACGCCGAGATCCTGGAAGGTCATCAATCGACGGCCCTCTGCCACATGGGCAACATTTCCTGGCGACTCGGCAAAGAGGCGACCCCCGCTCAAGTCGCCGAACAGCTCGCCAAGCTGAAAGCCAATGACAACGTCAAGGAAACGCTCGACCGGACGGTGCAGCATCTGCAGGACAACAAGGTCGACCTGGAACAAACGAAACTGGTTCTCGGCGTCGAACTGCACGCCGACGGAGACCGCGAAGCCTTCGCCGACAACGCCGATGCCAACGCTTTCCTGACTCGCGAATACCGCAAGCCATTTGTGGTGCCGGCAGAATCGGAAGTCGTGTAAACGTTGACCAGGGGTCGGGCGTACGAGTTTTCGAAATTGGCCGTCAACAGGCTCGTTAGCTCCCATGCATAATTGGCCAATATCGAAAACTCGTAGGCCCGACCCCGACTTCTGCGGATCAACGCTTAATCAATAGCCGTTAGCGGATTTAGACTCCTAATGGCACAATCAGACGCTTACGACATCACAATCGGATCGGACCTGTTTCTCTACATTTGTCAAGAAATGAATGCCATCTCACCCGATCCGAATGCGAGTTGGGGATTTGATGGCATGTCAGGTGGATTCAAGTTTTCCGACGAAGGTCCAGAGAGCCTTAAGGCGAACCAGCAAGCCGTATTGCCGTTTATCTCACTATTGCGGTATTTGTGGGCTTATCGACAGTCAATCGTCTGTGGTCATCCGCGTTCCAACCTTGAGGCATGGTGGGAGGCGACGAAGTCACTTGCTCCGAACTGGCCCGGATTTCTGCCTGAACGCTGCTCTACAGTCATGAGACCGACAGCAGACGAATGCATAGAAAGAGGTAATCGTCTGGCTGAAGATCTCGACGAACTCGACAGGCGGTACAGCGCGAACAGGAATAGCAGGGGACCTGCTAGCCAATGAGCTCCGGAATCGGCTTACCGTGATCAACGATCGGGGTCGGACGCCCGCTAAAGTCTCGAATCAACGTCGTTGACGAGTCAATCCCCAAGTGATGATAGATGGTCGCCAGGAAGTCCCCGGGGCCGCAGATCCGTTCGACGGAATCCTCGCCGCGCTTGTCGGTGGCGCCGATGACTCGGCCGGTGGTCATTCCGCCGCCGGCCCACAGGTTGGAGAAGGCCCGCGGCCAGTGATCGCGGCCCGGCTGTTGTGTGCCGGCGGGGGCGCTGGCATCGCCGGCGCCGGTACTGGCTGCGTAACTGATCTTGGGGGTGCGGCCGAATTCACCCGTGACTACGACGAGGACTCGCTTGTCCAAGCCGCGTTCGTAGATGTCTTCGATCAGCGCGGAAATCGCCTGATCGTAGGCGGGGGATCGGAATTTCATTGCGTCGAAGCAGTGTTGATTGACCGCGTGGTCGTCCCAGTTGTTGACGCGTCCGCACAGTGGACCGGCCAGGCTGGTCGTCAACACTTCGACTCCGGCTTCCACCAGACGACGAGCCAGCAGCAACTGTTGACCCCACGAATTGCGTCCGTAGCGGTCTCGAGTCTTGTCATCTTCCTTGGACAGATCAAAGGCTTCCTTCGTCTTCGGATTAGTAAGCAACGTCATCGCCTGCGTCTCGAATTCATCGAGTGCTGCCAGTTCTCCAGCCTGATCAAAGGCACGTTCCAGCGTGTCGAGGTTTTGACGCAGGGTCGAACGGCGTCCGAGGCGCGAGACCTCGCCTTGATTCGACAGGCCAATATTCGGGACCGAGAATGTCGGCAGACTTGGGTTGCCATGGACCGTAAAGGGAGAGTAGGCGTCGCCGAGGTACGCGGGGCCGTTGTATTCCAACGGAGGATTGATACCCACGTAGGTGGGCAGCGGGTTCTGACGCGGCCCTTCCTTCGATCGCAAATAGTTGGCGACTGACATCCAGTCGGGCAGGCGGGGCTTGGGTTTGTCGCGCGTATCCGGATCTCCGGAGAGCAACTGCATCGAACCGGCCGGATGACCGCCCGCTTTCTGGGCCATCGACCGCAGGATGTTAAATTTGTCCGAGATCGCCGCCTGACGTGGCATCAGTTCGGCAAAATCCATCCCCGGCGTCTTGGTGTTAATCGTGCTGAAGGGCCCGCGATACTCGCTGCCGGAATTGGGCTTGGGATCGTACGATTCGATATGCGACATGCCACCCGGCTGCCAGACCATAATGACGGCAGTCTTTTCGCGGCCCGCGTCAGCCGTTTCACCGGCCAACAGCTTGTTTTGTGCCTGGAGCCTGAGGAGTCCCGGCAAACTCAATGTGCCGAACCCCGCCAGCCCCATTTGCAGAAAGCTGCGGCGACTGCCTGTTCCACTGCCCAACGGGCCCTGGCAGGTTGTGTTTGACAATCCCTTGGAAAAACTGCTCATTTTGTCCCCGCTGGCTTCACGCGAATCGCAATAGGCTCGGACACCACAATATCGACAATATCTACGGGCTGGGCCGCCTGAGTTGCCTGCTTCAATTTCTCGACGGCAGCGGTCAATGCCGCAGTCGCGGTTTTTTGACGTACGGTGACCGCTTCCACGGCCTTGTCAGCCTCGGCTTTCTTCTCGGTCGCTGCGGCTTTGGCTTCTTCCGCAAGTTTCTTGACTTCAGCATCGATGGCCGCGGCTTCTTCTTCGGCCTTCTTTTTAGCCAGCTCGGCAACCAACACCGCGTCCGGATTGTGTCGGTACTTGGCGACGGCACTGCCATAGAAGGCGATCAGATAGTCTCCGGCGGCTGGCTTCAGTCGGGCCAGATCAATCACTGCCTCCGAACTGTCGGCCGAGATTTTGACATCAAACTGCGGGTGCTGATCGAATCCCGCGCCGAGCGTTCTCAGTTGCAGTGTGTCTCCGGAGAACTCACTGCGTCGAGTATGGTTCAAGGGAATGGTGAGTTTCTCGCCAGCGACCACTTCGCGAACGTCCGTCGTAGGCGTGGCGAGCGTCAACGGAGCCATGTCGATCCCACTGACTGACACGGGGACATCAGCGAGCAGTCGCGGGTTGGGAATCTCACCCCACGAATCGGGAATCGGCCACGAGAACGAAGCCAGTGCACAAGGATGCTCGACACTCGCGCTATTGATCTGAGCTCGTCCGAGGAATCGCGCACTCCCAATCGCCCGCGGAGCATTCTGTGCGGCCGTCACGAGCATGATGCCCCGTGACTGGCCTTTCGGTATCTTCAAGCCTTGGGCCCGCATGCCTTCGGGCAGTCCGTCCATCACCAGTTCGATATCACCATCAAAGCCATCACGTCGAATGGCGACGACTTCTAAAGCCATCGTCGAGCCGCCGCGGAGCGAAATCGGTTTGGACAGAGCGTTGCGATCTCCATTCCGCAACTCCATGTGCATGGCCCACGCCACGACTGCAAAGTCCGGGGCCGCTTTGCGGATCACCAAACGATAGACGTTCCGCGGATCATTCCGCGTGCCGCCAAATAAGTCAGACAGTTGCAGACGATGGATGCCATCCTGTTGAATCACCACCTTACCGAGGATGTCGGAAGAACCGGCCTGATACGGAGGGCCGTCATACGCATAGCCGTTGCTGGAGACCTTGACCGGACTGGGGATGTCCGAGAGCTCGGCGATATCAGTCAGCTTCTCGTCGGCCCCCGAGCCGGCGACCTGCTGGACGAGGATGGAGGGATCTGTCGGCAGGCCAAAACGCTCTGAAGCGACTTCCACCCACCACTCTTCCCCCTTCTTGGCTTCAAACTCGAATACGTCAACGTCCGCAGCGGGGAAGAAGCTGCCTGAAATGTCACAAGGCAGCGAAATCTTCTGCGCCTTGGCGAAACTGTTGGGTTCTTGCTCAGCAGTCGCCGCCTTCTCGGGCAGCCCGGTCGGAGGCCACGAGCAGGAATTGACCGTCCTAGTCGACGGCATCCGCACGATCGGTTCGCCGGCGGGCAGTTCCCATAGGGCTAGTCGGTAGTAGTAAGCGGGGCCACCCTTGAAGGTGAGCTCGTGCGCCTTAATCACATATTTGCCGTCTTCCGGCACGGCAAAGTCGAGGGCACCACCGCGGCGTTCGACCAGCAAATCGCGGCCCATTGAGTCCGCAATGATGAAGACCACGTCCAGCTTGGAGTCGATCCCCTTCGTGGCACAATCGACGATGATGCGCTGTCCCTTGCGCCCCTGGAAGACATAGTGATCGACCGACTTATCGGTCATCACGGCATTACAGATGGAATTCACCGGCAGCTCCATGGCGGTGGCGAGCGTCGTGTTCGGCGCGGTCCGCACACTTTCCGGCAGGTTACCGACCGAGAATACGCGAGACGAGGAAATGCCCAATCGCGTCATCAGGCGGGCTTCGTGGACTCCCAGTGGACAATGGGCGGCGATTGTGACGAGGTACTTGTTCGGCTCGGGTTGACCGGCGGCGTTCAGCTTGCGGGTTGCGGTGATGTGCGGATCCGAAAACGCCAACTGGTTGGCATCGTCGAGATGTTCGCCGGTGATCGTGATCTCAACCTGCGTCCCCGCCTTGCCGCCCATCGGCATCGTCGTCAGCAGTCGCGGGGCAGGGAGGCAGACCGACTGCGCGAACGTCACTGACGGCACGCTCCAGCCTGCCATGCAGATCGCCGCCAGGAGAGGCATACAACGCCTGGATATCGTCATTGTTCGAACCATATTATAAGTCATCATACGCCTAATGATTGAACAGGAATTCTTTGGTATTGATCAACGCCCAGATCAGATCTTGAAGATTCTCTTGACCAGACTTGGTCGCCTCAACCGGCTTGCCGTCTGCATCGACTCGCGCTTCGGCGAGATATTCCAAAGCCGACTTCAACTCAGCAGGGCGTGGCTCACGGGAAAAGGCGACCAGATAGAGGTCGCGGATCTTGGCTTCAATCGGTCGATTGTCTTTCAAGAGTAACTCGGCGCGGCCCGTGGGGCTCGCGAGCTTCCCCTTGATCTCTGCGGCATTAATCAGATGCAGGCTTTGAGCCAGACTGGATGACTGCACCCGTTCGCATTCGCACACACTTTCGCCCTCCGGACGTCCGAAGACTCGTAAGAACGGCGAACCTCTATTGTAACTGTTATCCGGCAATGCGACCGCTTTTGTCCCCTTGGGGAGGTTGGCGAAATCGGTTTGAGTCCCGGTGATGTTGTCGATCGCATCCAGCAGGACCTCGGCTTGCAGCCGTCGCGGGTAGTACCGCGAATAGTTCTGGCGATCAACGACATTGTGCGCGTTCGGCGTCGCGCTCAACTGATAGGCATTCGACCGAGTAATCGTTCGTACAAGATCCTTCAGATCAAAGCCGCTCGAGATGAAATGTTTTTCGAGGGCATTGAGCAACTCGGGATTGGTTGGCGGGTTCGTGTCGCGGATATCGTCTTCCGGTTCGACCAGGCCGCGTTGGAAGAAGTGCTTCCAGTATCGATTCACGAGAGCCTTGGCAAAGAACTGGTTGTCTTTCGAGCCCATCCAGTCTGCCAGTTTCAGTCGCGGATCCTCATCGGCTGCGATG
Source organism: Planctomycetaceae bacterium (assembly GCA_028291605.1). Classification (GTDB taxonomy): domain Bacteria; phylum Planctomycetota; class Planctomycetia; order Planctomycetales; family Planctomycetaceae; genus JAKFVC01. The sequence goes on from JAQGHS010000885.1 coordinate 6,119, forward strand.
TCGGGGATCTTGTCACCCAGCGCTGCCGGCTTCAGCTTGATGCCCGTCTTCATGTTGGGAGCGACAGCGATCCCGCGCTTGTGGAAGATCAAATCCTCACCGCGCTTGGCCGAGGGTTTTCTGCCGACCTGCGTGAAGAACGCCGCCAGCGAGTAATAATCATCCTGGCTCCAGCGTTCGAACGGATGGTGATGGCATTGGGCGCACTGCATGCGGACCCCTAAGAACAGTTGAGCGACGTCCTCCAGTTGCTGCTTGGGCTCGGTCACGCGCTTGTACCAGGCGACCGGCGGATTCCCGATCACCTGTCCGGTCGCGGCGAGCAATTCCCGAACGAATTGATCGTAAGGTTTGTTCGCCAGCAGGCTGTCACGCACCCAGGCATGGAACGCGAAGTTTGAGACCATATCACTGTCGTCATCGCGGCGATTCTTGAGCAATGAGGCCCACTTGCCGGCGAAGAAGTCAGCATAATCGGGGCTTCTCAACAGCGTGTCGATCAGCTTGTCGCGTTTGTCGGCTTCGGTGCTGGCCAGGAAGGCCGCGGCTTCTTCCGACGTCGGCAGACGCCCACCAATATCCAATGTCACGCGACGCAGGAACGTTGCATCATCGCAAACTGCCGAGGGAGGAATGCCCAGTACCTTCAGGTTGGAAAAGACCAGTTCATCCACAAAGTTCTTGGCGGGGGGCAGGTTCTCGACTGGTGCTCCCAAGGGAACCGACGCACTGCAGACCGCCACGTTGCCCTGATAGCGCACCATCACCGCGACATTGCCGGTGATGTCCAGCACCTTTAGCAAGCCCCCTTCAGTCACGTCGGCAATGGCCCGATCGTTCGTTTCATACAGAGCAGAGCTGGTCACATCCCGGACGCTGCCGTCGCTGTAGTGAGCCAGCGCCTTGATCTGCAGTTCGCCACGACGGGGAATGGTCCCGCGCTTGGGCTGCACCTCGAAGGAGACCAGTTGCGGATCGCCAGGCGGCTCGTAGGGGGCACCCTGCTGGATCCAGTTGCGGAGATGAGCGTACCCTTCGGAAGTGGCTGCCAGCCGGACACCACCGCCATGCGGCATCTGGCCTGACGCTTTTAAGAGGAGCAGGCTGCGTTCCGGAGTACTGGCCGCCAGTCGCCGACCACGTCCCTCTTTGACGAGATGTTCGAAATCCTCGCGCGGTTCGAATCCCAGCAAGGACAGCTGAAATCCGTTTTGACCATTGCCTGCCTTGGCATGGCAGACGCCCATGTTACAGCCCGCCTTGGTCAGCACGGGCATGACATCATTGACGAAGCTGACGGGACGCTCGGCAGCGACCCCCGGACGTACGACGGTTGCCAGCAATAGTGCCGCGACAATCGAAAGGGGCAGACCTCGCAAACGAGGATATCGCCGGGAGGCGTTATCGGAGCCGGTCATGTCGTTACCACTGGAAGGGCCGTTACGGCGGGGCGGGTTTCGGGAACGCTTTTGGGGGATCGTTCCGAGGCGTGGACCATACTGAGTCAAACAACTCATTACGAGTGGTTTATACAATCATCTTAGCCGTTTCAACGGTCACGTCAACAAATATTCGTTGTGTCTAGATTTTCCCCCGAAACCGATTCGAAATCAGTGTCAATGCCGCACGCAAAACAGCGCCAAGACGCATACAAGCTCGAAGCGCAAGCGAGTGCATTTCCCTTGAATAAAAGGACAGAATGCACTCGCTT
>JAQGHS010000888.1 GCA_028291605.1 Planctomycetaceae bacterium
GCTTCCCTCGGGCATCAATTTGCAGCTCTGGATCCCACTGACTCCAGGTGACCCAAACTCCAGGGCGTGACGGATCGGCCAGCAAATTGGCGGCTGCCAACAAGGCATCCACTTCTCCCTGAGGACCTCCACCGGCTCCCAGGCATGGTCCCTGGCAGGGCAGTGACAGACTGATGGTGCTGGAGACGGAGTGCAGCAGATTATGCGGGACAACTTGCACCGAGACCCCCCATGGGCCGTCGTTTCCGTACTTGTGCAAGGTTGCGGCGAAGGCACCTCGTCCCACGAAGCGGGAGGCCGAAACGACACCCCATTCGCGGAAATCCTGGGGCGAACGATCCATCGAGCGGATGGTTTCGTGAACCGCTGCTAGAGAGGTAATCGTTTGGTCGTCGCTGTTCTTGAGGAAGTGCGGTGTGACTTGCGGGGGGAATCTGAGCCCAGGCTCCTGGCGCAGTGCCGCTAACTCGGGCAGCCCCATGCGTACCACAGTCCACGCTGCCAGTTCGCAGCGGAAGCTGAGGTGTGTTCTCGCGTCGGGCGATGGATTGAAGCACTGGGCCACGGGAATTCCTCGGTGTGAGGTAGTTTGCTGATCGACGTAATGAATTGCATTCCAGAGCACGGTGCCAGGCTAAAGCTTGGGGACCGCTGACTTGCCTGCCGCGGTTGGCTGGGCGACTTCGATTCGTTTGATACTCTGTAAACGCAACTCCGTGCGGTGGCCCACTTCAATGCTCTTCCGGCTGACGAGCTGGCGGTCCGCATCGAACCACAGGTCCGTTTCGGAAGCTCCCTTCAATCGATAGTGCGTGCAGTTGATGGTCCGAGTGCCAACGACGATCGATTCTTCGCCGATCCGTTCGCACTCTGCCTTGATCGTCGCCCCACTGTCCACATCCAGCAGCGAGATGGCTTTGAGTTTGTCGAGCGCCACTGGCCAGTACCAATAGCTGGTCGTCAGGTGTACCGCCGGTCCAGCGGGTTGTGGATTTTCATCGACGGAAACTTCCGACCGGGTGGCTTCGAGGACCGCGCGGACGATTCGACGATCAGTTCCGGCTTGGGTCAGACCTTCCAGCTTGCGCGGCTGGCCGGCTTGCCACGATTCAGAACCTTGATAGCGATGGACGTACGTGAAAAAGAATACGTTAATGCTGATGTGAGCGTCAGTTGTGGCGACCGTACGCCCGTCAGAATGTTCGGCAATCTCCAGGCGGCTGGATCCCACATGGGATCCGTCGACAAGGATGTCGAATTCACGGACTTGCTGTTGCACGGGACGTGAGGGCTCGCCCGCCTGCAGCACGATGCCGCTGAGCATCGCGAAGATGATTGCACACAGCCAACTCGCCATGCGATAACGCAGCATGGTTCCCTCCTTGGAACACAGACTCGGTTTGGCCCAAAGATTCCCGCTGGCCAGATTTCAAAATCTGCCTCTATTGAGCGCCTAATTCCCGACGATTTATAGAGGTTATAGCCAGCACTTTAACGAACTTCGATGCGGCGCCAATCGCAAAAGGTGAAAACTGAGATATATAAGAGACGACATTTCTGTGACTGGGGACGAGTTGACCGTCGAGAGTCGCTGATATTCCATGTTTCAGGCTTGTTCAATGTGCCATTTGGCAGACTGCGTGTTGAGCAATTTCCGGCGGCACAACCACTGGAATCATATCTCGGATATGGGTGCGATCACTGAAAACGAGTCCGAACCGTGGGCTTCTCTCTTGCAGAGACTGCATAGAATTGATCAGATCCGTGCCGCACGCAGCGGCCGAGGATTGGCCGCTTGGGATTTCCACCAAGGAAGGGGAGCAATCATGGATCGAGCGATCATTAGCGAGGCTCTACGTGATTTGTACAACGAAGACACGGGAGCCTCGCTGGATGTCCTGGGTGAAGAGGTCGCATTGATTGCCGATCTGGGGCTCGATTCGGTCGACGTCGTGAGTCTCATCATGCAGGTCGAACGCCAGTTCCGCATACGCCTCAACCTGGCCGAGCTCAATCAAGTTCAGACGTTCGGTGATTTGCTGGATCTGGTCACGATCAAATTGCAGCGGGATCCGGGGTTCCGTGCGGCGTAGGGAGTTGTCGCCCGACTCTCCGGAGGCGGGAGCGACTTCGTCGCAATTCTCCCGATTCAGAAAGTAGTGAGTAGAGAGTAGACCGCAGTAGAGTTGAGAAAGTATCGAGCCGAACGCTCAAGCTCCGCTCTCTACTTTCTCGCCTCTACTGCTCTGTGCGGCTTTGCCGTACGGAAGTGGATGGGAATCGAACCCACCTGGCGTCTTGTCAGACTCCACGGCCGGATTTGAAATCCGGGGCGATCACCAGATTCGCTAACACTCCCCTGTGAACGATCATCTTAGGGGCGTGGGCACCTGCCTACAATTTGGAGCGACAATTCAGTCTTTTGGATATAATCATCGCGATCAATATCCCTACTGCCCCTGCGAGGCTGACTGGTTGTGTTGGAATTCGTCATTTTGCATGCGCTTGCCGTGGGCGTCAGCCTGTTCGGCGTATTGATGATGTGGCGGCATCGGTCGCAATGGCAGAAGCAGCAGGCTGATCCCCAGATTGAAGTCGGCGAAAAGCGTTTTCTCCACGGACGGTACCGGCTCCGCATGCAATCCTCGGCCTTGACTGCCATCCTGGGGTTGATGCTCAACGCCAGTAACGAACATCTGGTGAACTGGCAGCAGCCGGGGCCATTTTTCGTCTATGTCTGCGTGATGTTGGGGCTGGCCATCTGGATCATAATTCTCGCGTTCGCCGAGTTTATGGCCGCGCAGGTGGTACAAAGATCGGCACTCGCCCGACTCCGCGAACACCAGCGGCAACTGGAGCAGAGCATCGTCGAGATGCGCCAAAACAAGCAACCGTGAGCTTGCGGCTTGCGTAGGTCAGGCTGTGCCTGACGTGCTCAACGTGTCGTAGCCGCATCTCGCCAGAGTGCGGGCCTCGCCAGTCACTCGCCCGCACTCTGGCGAGATGCGGCTACAACGAGTTTCAGTCCACCGCTCGACTTGGTCTTGCCCCATTTTCCAGACCGTGTGACACTACGCCGCGATTGGCGAAGGTCTTTCGAAGGGGCTTGTTATCAGATACGTGTCTTCATTGCTGTGCATGGTGTGGCTGGTGCTGGGCACCGGGTGCATTGGCATGCGCGGACGGGCGCCGGCTCCCGCCGCAGCGCAGACTGTGAACTCCGTCTTCATTCCCAACGAGGATCAGGAAGTTGTCTGGGAACGCATCGTCGACGTCGTTCACGACTACTTTGAAATCGCCCGCGAAAACCGCCTGGACGGCATCATCGAGACGAAGCCGCTGGTCGCAGCGGGCATCCTTGAACCGTGGCACAAAGATTCCGTGGGCTTGAATAATCGCCTGGAAGGAACTCTGCAATCGATCCGGCGTCGCGGATTCGTGAATGTGACGCCGGCCCAGGGGGGATATCTCGTCAGTATCGAGATTTACAAAGAACAGGAAGATGTCGTGACCACGCCGGATAAATCGGCGGGCAATTCAACCTTCCAGGAAAACCGTCCCCTGCAACGCGATCTGACGTTGGTCGTTGGCGACGCGGCTCCCCAGGGATGGATTGCTCTCGGACATGACCAAGCCCTGGAAGATCGCATGTTGCAGCAGATTCAACAGCGATTGGCCGCGGCACAGCCGCAGGCACCGCCCGGTTGAAGCGGACTCCTGTGTTGAATTGTCGTCTCGATTACCGCTGGGCAGATCATTACGATGAGGGGAACCGATATTGTCCCCAGTTTTGATCCTTCGCGATGACA
>JAQGHS010000906.1 GCA_028291605.1 Planctomycetaceae bacterium
TGGTACTACATCGCCGATGCCGTGACTGGCAAGCCGGTGCCCAAGACGAATGTGGAGTTTTTTGGCTGGAAGCAGACGCAGATCGCGAATACTAATAAGTATACTATTACCACCAGCAACTTCGCGGAGAAGTCCGATGCCGACGGTCAGATTGTCCTGGGGCCGCAACGTCTGAATCCCGAGTACCAGTGGATCGCGATCGCTCGTGGAGAGGCCGACCAGCGGTTTGCGTATCTCGGTTTTTCGGGCGTGTGGTACAGCGACCGCTACGACCAGAATTACAACGAAATCAAGGTGTTTTCGATTACCGACCGGCCGGTCTATCGCCCGTTGCAGCCTGTGAAGTTCAAGTTCTGGGTGGCTCATGCCCGCTATGACCAGGCGGATAAATCAGACTTCGCCGGTCAGGAATATCGCATTCTCATTAACAACCCCATGGGCGAAGAGGTTTTTAATAAGACTTTTAAGACCGACGACTATGCGGGTCTGGAAGGGGAGTTCGTACTTCCCAAGGACACCAAGCTGGGCAGCTACAACATCCAGCTCCAGGGGCCGAATTTTGGCGGCAATGGTTCATTCCGCGTTGAGGAATATAAGAAGCCCGAATTTGAAGTGAAGGTGGAAGCACCGACCGAACCGGTTCAACTGGGTGAGAAGATCACGGCGACGATTCAAGCGAAGTACTACTTTGGCGCTCCGGTCGTGAATGCCAAAGTGAAATATAAGGTGATGCGAACCAAGCATGCGGAACAATGGCATCCTGTTGGTCGCTGGGACTGGTTCTACGGCCGCGGTTACTGGTGGTTCGCGTCGGATTACGCGTGGTATCCCGGCTGGCGTACCTGGGGCTGCATGCGGCCCTTCCCCATGTGGTGGCATCGTGCGAATGATCCGCCTGAAATGGTGATGGAGCGCGAAGTTGAAATCGGGGCCGACGGGACAGTGAAGGTGGAGATCGATACTGCCGTCGCCAAGGCGATGCACGGCAATGACGATCATTCCTACTCGATCCAGGCCGAAGTCGTGGACCAATCGCGTCGGACGATCGTCGGCAACGGCAATGTGCTGGTCGCCCGGGCTCCGTTCCGCGTGTTCGCGTGGGTGGATCGCGGTCATTACGTGACTGGCGATACGATCGAAGCGAGCCTCGCGGCTCATACGCTGGATCAAAAGCCGGTCGCCGGACGCGGTACGCTGAAGCTGTTCAAGATCTCCTATAACGAGAAACGTGAACCGGTCGAAACGGTCGCCGAGACCTGGCAGGTGAACACTAATGATGAAGGATATGCTTCGCAGAAGATCAAGGCTGGCGTGCCGGGGCAGTATCGGTTGTCGTATAAGTTGATCGATAACAAGCAGCATGTCCAGGAGGGTGGCTATGTGTTTGTGATTCGCGGTGCGGACTTCAACGGAGCCCAGTTCCGGTTCAATGATCTGGAGATCGTCACCGACAAGAAGGAATACGCGGCGGGGGACAAGGTCAAGTTGCTGATCAACACCGATCGCCTGAATGGCACTGTGGCGTTATTCCTGCGGCCGGCGAATGGCGTCTATCTGCCGCCGAAGATCATTCGCTTGCAGGGTAAGAGCACCGAGACGGAGCTCGAAGTTACCAAGAAGGACATGCCGAACTTCTTTATCGAGGCCCTGACCGTTTCGAACGGCAAATTACATACGGAAGTGCGCGAAGTGATCGTCCCGCCGGAAAAACGCATTCTGAATGTCGACGTGCAGCCGTCTGCGAAAGAGTACCTGCCGGGGGCTCCCGCGAAGATCAAGATTAAATTGACGGACCTCGCCGGAAAAGCGTTTGTGGGAACCTCGGTCGTGAGCATGTACGACAAGAGCGTCGAGTACATCTCGGGTGGTTCCAATGTGGCCAACATCAAGGAATTTTTCTGGAAATGGCGCCGGCAGCACAATCCGCAGACGGAAAGCAATCTCAATTTGTACTTCGATAATCTCTATCGCAATGGCGAACATGCGATGAGTTTTCTGGGTGTGTTCGGGGCCAGTGTCGCCGAAGATGGCGAGGAGTTGAATGGAGCCAAGCAGGAATCGAAATCGATGGGGCTACGCGGTGGTCGTGGCGGGTTTGGCGGTGGCGCGCCGGGCGGCATGGCACGCAACCGAATGATGCTGGCCGACGGCGTGGCCATGCCCGCGGCGGCCCCGATGTTGGCCAAGGCAGCAGCGGAGAGCCAACTGGGCGCGGACAAGGATGCGGCAGGCAGTGCGGGGGGAGAACTTGTTGCACCGACCGTTCGCAAGAACTTCGCGGACAGTGCGTTCTGGGCCGGATCGTTGACCACTGATGCCGATGGGTTCGCGGAAGTCTCGTTGACGATGCCCGAGAATTTGACCGCGTGGAAGATCAAGACGTGGAGTATCGGGCATGGCAGCCAGGTGGGTGAAGGTGAAACGGAAGTCACCACGAAGAAGAATCTCCTCGTTCGTTTGCAGGCTCCGCGGTTCTTCGTGCAGAAGGATGAAGTGGTGCTGTCGGCGAACGTGCATAACTATCTGAAGGAAAAGAAGACGGTCAAAGTCTTCCTGGAAATTGACGAACTGAACGGTGCCGAGACCACCGCACTGGCAGCGAAGATTGAACGAGTGGCTGCAGACCAACGCGACTCGAAGTCACCCGGCTGGGAATTGAGCAAGGATGTCGAGATCGAAGCCGGGGGTGAGATGCGCGTTGATTGGCGGATCCGCATTGATCAACCCGGCGACATCATCGTACGGATGAAGGCGTTGACCGATGTCGAATCGGACGCCATGCAGCAGCAGTTCCCGGTCTATGTGCATGGGATGTCGAAGACCGAATCGTATGCGGGTGTGATTCGCCCCGATAAGGAAACGGGGACCATCAATATCAAGATTCCGAACGAACGCCGGATCAATGATTCGCGGATCGAAGTGCGGTACTCACCGACACTGGCCGGAGCGATGGTGGATGCCCTGCCCTATCTGGTTGAGTTCCCCTATGGCTGTACCGAGCAGACCCTCAATCGGTTTGTGCCGACCGTCATTACGCAGAAGATTCTGCTGGGAATGAAGCTCGATTTGAAAGCCATTCAGGAGAAACGCACCAATCTGAATGCTCAGGAAATTGGAGACGATAAAGAACGAGCGAAAGGCTGGAAGCGATTTGACCGGCAACCAGTCTTCGATGAGGCGGTCGTGCAGGACATGGTGAAGGATGGAGTGAAGACACTCACCGAACAGCAATGTTCCGACGGTGGCTGGGGCTGGTTCTCGGGCTGGGGCGAGCACTCCTGGCCGCACACGACCGCCGTGGTCGTGCATGGGCTGCAGGTTGCCAAGCAGAATGATGTGGCGCTGGTGCCGGGTGTTCTGGAACGTGGCGTCGAGTGGTTGAAGAATTATCAAGCTCGACAAGTCCAGATGCTGAAGAATGCACCGGGGAAGATCGAACCCTGGAAGGCCAGCGCGGACCACCTCGATGCGTTGATCTACATGATCCTGGCCGATGCGGATATCGCCGATACCGATATGCGGGACTTCCTGTATCGCGACAGGAACAACCTATCGGTCTATGCGAAAGCGGTGTATGGGATTGCTTTACACAAGCAGGCTCAGCAGGAAAAGCTGGACATGATTCTGCAGAATATCGAGCAATATCTCGTGCAGGATGAAGAGAACCAGACGGCCTATTTGAAGCTGCCCGAAGGCAATTCCTGGTGGTATTGGTATGGCGATGAGATCGAAGCGAATGCCTATTACTTGAAGCTGTTGTCGCGGACTGACGGCAAGGGCGAACGGGCTTCGCGGCTTGTGAAATACTTGCTCAACAATCGCAAGCATGCGACCTATTGGGCGAGCACTCGTGATACGGCCCTGTGCATTGAAGCGATGGCCGAATACCTGGTCGCAAGTGGCGAAGCGGAGCCCGATCTGACGATTGAAGTGTTTGTCGACGGCAAGAAGCAGAAGGAAGTGAAAGTCAACGCGGAGAATCTCTTTAGCTTCGACAATCAGTTCGTGTTGCTGGGCGACGCAGTCACCACCGGCGAGCACAAGATCGAACTGAAGAAGAAGGGGAAGGGACCGGTCTACTTCAACGCGTACGTGACCAACTTCACGCTGGAAGATTTCATTACCAAGGCCGGCCTGGAAATTAAGGTCAACCGTAAGTTCTACAAATTGGTTCGCGAAGATAAGTCGACCGCCGTGGCAGGAGCGAAGGGACAAGTGGTCCAGCAGAAAGTCGATAAATATCGCCGCGAAGAGCTCGCCAATCTGGCGACGTTGAAGAGCGGTGATCTGGTCGAAGTGGAGCTCGAAATCGACAGCAAGAATGATTACGAGTACCTGCTGTTCGAGGACATGAAGGCCTCGGGCTTCGAGCCGATGGAAGTCCGCAGCGGCTATAACGGAAACGATATGGGCGCCTACATGGAACTGCGCGACGAACGGGTCGCGTTCTTCGTGCGGGCTCTCTCACGCGGCAAGCACAGCGTGGCCTACAGGCTGCGAGCCGAGATTCCCGGCAAGTTCAGCGCGTTGCCCACACGGGCCTCGGCGATGTATGCCCCGGAGCTGAAGGCGAATAGTGATGAGATTAAGTTGAGCATTGAGGATTGAGGATTGAGGATTGAATGGTGGCGGCGGCTGAAACCGTAACCGCGATCCAGTTCGTGATTCGGGTCGATGGGAGGGCGAGGCTCCTGCCGAGCCGCATAGTCTGGCGAGGGCCAATCGACGCTTGCGGCTCGGCAGGAGCCTCGCCCTCCCATGGCGTCGAGATATCGCTCACGGTGTTGCCCGGCGGGCCTCCTCCGGACACTCGGGTATCAGGGCGTTGCCAGCAATTCGCGGGCCCGGATTACCTTCTCTATGGCTTCCTGTTGCGTCGCGGCCATGGCGGTCAGGTGTCCCATTTTGCGGCCTGGGCGAGCAGCCAGCTTGCCATACAAATTCAGTTTTACATCGGGAATCGACAACGCGCGGCCCCAGTTGGGCGTGTTCGGAAACCACAGGTCGCCTAACAGATTCGCCATCGCCGCCGGTCGCAGGAGTTCTGTCGATCCCAAGGGCAGGCCGCAGATCGCTCGTAGTTGTTGCTCGAACTGGCTGGTAACGCAGGCGTCGAAGGTCAGATGCCCTGAATTGTGCGGTCGGGGGGCGAGTTCGTTGATGATCAACTGGTGATTGTGAGTGAGGAAGAATTCGACGCACAAGACGCCGACGACGTCCAGTTTCTCGAGCACTTCGCGGGCCAGTTCCACCGCCTGCTGAGTGACCGCGTCCGGGACTTCCGCCGGGGCCACCGAAATATCCAGAATGTGATTCTGATGGCGATTGTCGATCACACCGTAATGGACGAACTCACCATCCGCCCCGCGTGCGGCGACGACGGAGACTTCTCGCTCAAACTGGATGAAGCCTTCGAGAACCCCTTCGGAAGTGTTCAATCCGCGCCAGGCCGCATCGGCTTGCGACGGATCAGTGATCTTCGCCTGGCCCTTACCGTCGTAGCCCCAGCCGGCCGTTTTCAGGACCGCCGGACAACCCAGTTCTTGCAAGGCGGCGACGAGTTCTGTCGCCGAGCGGACCGTCCGAAACGGAGCCACCGGAAATCCCGATTGCTGGAGAAAGGTCTTTTCACGCAGCCTGTTCTGGGTGACATGGAGGACTTCTCCGCGGGGCCGAACGATCGTCCGCTCGGCGGCGGCAGCGGTCGTCGCAGCGGGGACATTTTCAAACTCGAACGTGACGACCTTCACATTGGAAGCGAATTCGCGGACGCGATCGAGGTCCTCGTAGGCCGCGTTGACTTCCAAGTCCGCGACCTGGCCGGTCGGCGTGTCATCGTCCGGGGAATAGGTATGGACCCGATACCCCATTTTGCGAGCGGCAATCGCGAACATGCGTCCGAGTTGCCCGCTGCCCAAGACACCAATCGCCGCCCCCGGCTCAATCATCCGCGACATGCCACTTTCCCAGTCTCAAGAAGAACACTGATTTCACTGGGGGCATCATACTGGAGTGTCACGCGAGGTGAGAGTCTCACGCGTGCAGCGGTTCGTTTTTCTGTCCGTAGCCGCTGAGTGTGCCGACTTGCCCCGGTCACGGAGTGACCGCGAATACAAGCTCGAAGCGCAAGCGAGTGCATTTCCCTCGATTCTAAGGTAGGAATGCACTCGCTTGCGCTTTTTGAAGTTGCGCAGCTACTTCCTGTTGCGGAGATCGTTGGATGAGGAATTGCATCCCGGAGGGATTCCAGAGAATAGCCGGTGGTTGAGGAGCGGAGCGACGACACCACCGGACAATGTCCCCATACATCGCCTCGATCCTGAAGGGATCGCAGAGCATTTTGAATTGAGCGACCGCAACGCTGTTCCCTCTGGCATCCCTTCAGGATGCGTATTTGATAACGAGCCAACCGGTGGTGTCGTCGCTCCGCTCCTCAACCACCGGCTACTCTCTGTGAACCCTTCAGGTTCAGAAGTCAGCCTGAAATCAACCAACTGAGAACGCAATTGCGTCAACAATAGCGCAACTTCAAAACTTGCGTTTCGAGCTTGTATTCGTCGAATACGACTGGGCCCGAGTTGGGCTACGGCGTTGACGTATTCGGTCGCAAATCGTAACAGGCAGCCTCGTCACCGTTGCGGACCAGCAACAAACCCTTCCAGATGGCGGGACAGTTCCAGGTCCTGCCGTTGATGGCCTGAAATCGTGCGGCCTCGGTGAAGCGGTCGGGTTCGGCTTGGACCAGGGCGACCTCACCTGATTCCGCCAGGATCAGCAGCCATTTGTCGATCAACATTGTCTGGCCGAAGCCGTATCGGCCCCCCTTCCAGCGCAGGCTGCCATCACGTACGTCCAGGCAGGCCAGAATGCCTTCATCCAGGCCATAGATGTAATCCCCCTGCATGACTCCGCTATTGAACTTCAACCGGAACCGCTTTGATTCCCAGCGCGGAGTCACCGACCAATTGTTCTGCTTATGCCGGACGTGAAGCAGAACACTTCCCACACCGTAGCTGTTGCTGATCAGGACTTCATCCGGACTCGTTACGAAGGGCTGCGCTCCGTTCACTTTGGGGTTATTGGTCCAGGGATGTTTCCACAACTGGCGACCGTTGAGCGGATCGTGGCCGGCAATTCCCGCTCCGTCGAACAGCAGGATCTGACGCACACGGTCGACCTCATTCAGTTGCAGTGAGGCATAGCTCGCGACATCGCTCCCGGCACTCCAGGCCGGCTTCCCAGTCTCGCGATGAAAGGCGATCAAACCCTGTTGGTTGGCGCCGCCGGCATTGATCACCACGAGATCGTCATAGACCAACGGAGAACCGGTCCGGCCCCAGGAGATGTTGGGAATGGAATTCTCAACCAGCACATCATGCGACCAGATTTTCTGGCCGGTTCGTGCATCCAGGCAATTCAGCATGCCCGTCGCCCCAGCGGCATAAAGTCGACCGTCATAGATGGTCGGAGTCCCCCGCGGACCGTCGCCCCCCAGAGCCTCACTGAAACGGGCCGTGTCTTGATGCACCCACAATTGCTTGCCGGTCCAGACGTCGTAGCAGACGATCGCTTCCTGATCCTGGCGCTGTTCCTGGGTGAAGGCCAATCCGTCCACAATGGCGAACGACGACCAGCCCATTCCCACCGGATGCCGCCACAAGGCCTGCGGCGGTCGAGCCTCCCAGTCGGTGCGAATTGCCACATCACGCACAATCCCATCCCGTAACCGACCGCGATACGCGGGCCAGTCCGCATCGGTGACCAGCAGCCGGGATTCGATTTCAGTCGCCGGGTCCGCGGCCTGTTTCGACACTTGAGGTGCCACGGCCGCCTGCTGTTCAAAGTATGCGGCAGCGACCGCCTCGCGATGCGGTGCCCAGCGCCACGTGAAGATCGGGAACACTTCGCCCGTGAAGTCATCAATCCGGAGCAGGCAGGCCAGAATCGTCACGCCAACCGCAGCGATTCCGACTCCGAGCAACCGCGACCGCCAGGCCAGCCGCGAAAAGAACACCCACCAGAGGGTGAACGCCAGAACGGCGGGCATCCCGGCCATGTACGAGAACATGGTCTGAATGGTTCTGTCGGGTGGCCAGACGAACCAGATCCACACCTGACTCGCGGCCGTCAAAATGAAAATGGCCAACGCCGGCCACCAGCGTAGACGACGCGGGGGCCGCGGACCGGGTTGCGAAGCCGCATGCGAGCGGTCGGGAGCGGAAAGTTCGGGCATGAGCGAACAAATCTGTATTTGCGGAAAACGGGCCGAATTACGTTGTCTCAGCGAACAACTATAAGTTATCCGCAAGCCGAGCAAAGTCTTCACGCCACCAAATAATACAAGCTCGAAGCGCCAGCGAGTGCATGCCTCTAAACCGGTTGAGGAATGCACTCGCTGGCGCTTCGAGCTTGTATGCCGGACGCGTCATCAACCCGGCCCAGACCAACCTACCAATGATGTCCATGCCGATAGGGACGGCCATAATAGCCGCCGCGATAGCCGTAATAGGGCCGCGGTGCAACCACGACTCCGACACCAAATGTCGGACGAGGAGCGACATAGACCGGTTGGACTATCGTCGTTGTCGGATAGGAATAACTCGTCGCGACCGGCCGGACGTTGTTCTGATTCTGAATCGTCAGAATGACGCCGTCGCTGACCCCGCGATTTTTCAACTCGATGATCGCGGCCGGGCTGAGATCAAAACTGCCGCCGCGGGTCTGCACCGCATTCACAATGACTTGATCGCTCAAGCCCGCCTGGGCCATGGTCATCAAATCCAGGTTGGTGACCGCTTGCTGGGCGGCAAGATGTTGATTGTACTGCGCCTGGGCCACCGCGACGTCGCGTTCTTCGCGAGCATCTTCGGCATCACCCGCCAGTCCCCCGACGGTTGCCCCCGCCAGAGCCCCGACCACCGCACCGCCTGCCGCATGGCCGCTTTCGCCACCGATCAGGGCCCCCAAAACACCGCCGATGCCGGTGCCGGCCATGGCACCCGCTTCCGCATTGTTCCGCGCGACGCAGCCAGTAGAGGCTACCACCAGTCCGCAGATTACGCAGACTGACAATTTTCCCGGAAAACTGAGCTTTAACATCCGTGTTTCCTCGCGAAGCCGACCGCAAGCAATATGGCGGCAAATCTCAATAGCACAACCACTTAGGGCTCATTGAGAAGTCGTATTTGAGGAGCAAGCGGCGAGAATGAACCGCGCGTAGATCCAGCCCACGTCCTTGCGTGCCTCTAGGATGATTATCGGAGTGATCCGGAATCTGGCAACATCTATTTCCGAGGGGCAGTCTTAGGCGGAGTCTGAGGTAGTTCAGGGGGGCGAGGTGGCAATTGGGGGCGATTCGACAGGTAGGCGGCAAACCCTGCGGCACCGATCAGCATGCCGATGCTGACCCACTGGGCGATCGTTAGCGACGTTCCAAATTCACCCGGCGTATCACCGCGGACAATTTCCAGACAGAACCGAGTGATGGGATAGAGGATCCAACCCAACAGCAGCACCGATCCATCGCGAGCCCGGCGCGGAAAGTAGTTCCAGGTGATGATGGCCAGAATCAACGCATTAATGCTGCTGTAGATCTGCGCAGGATGCAGGGCCTTGCTGCAAAGGGCCTTCGCGTCGATCACTCCTGCCTGAACTTCCATCATAAAGGGGACGCTGCCGGGAGGAAATTGGACGGCCCACGGCAAGTCTGTCGGATCTCCAAAGCAGCAGCCATTCAGGAAACAGCCGATGCGGCCGAACATTTCCCCGACAAAAATCGCGGGCAGCAGGATGTCAGCCAGCTTCAGGGCCGACAAACCCAGGCGACGACTGTGCCAAATAAAGGCTGCAATTCCGAGCAATACTCCGCCATAGAGCACCAGCCCGCCTTTGGTCAGGTTGACGATCTCAAACAACGTTTGCCCCAGACCGAGGTTGCCGCCAAAGAACAGGCCGGGATTCTTAATGATGTAGAACAGTCGCGCTCCGACGACTCCGCTCATCAGCACAGTCATCCCGATGTCCCACATGACTGCCGGATCAATCCCTTCCCGCTTGGCCCGCTCTCCCGCCAGCCAGGCCGCTGCCAGGAAGCCGCAGACCATGGCCGCTCCATAGCCATAAATGTTGATGACAGGGGTCAGTTTGGGCAACTGCCAGATGATCATCGCGATCAGGGTATTAAAGCCCACTTGCACTGCGAGCTCGTTGTTGAATCCATATTGCCGATAATGCTTATAGGCCCAGGATGTACACAACCCCAACCAGATTCCCAGCAAGAGGCCGAAACCGAAGACATGCACCGGGTGCCCAAACAACGGCACGGTCAGATTCAGTGGAATTTGGAAAAGAATCTGTCGCATGCCGAAGACCTACTGAGGAAAAAATCGAACGGTGACTGGTGTTGGAAGGAAGAGTTTTTTAGCCACGGATTGACACGGATGAAACACGGATTGGGTCATCCTATGCGACAGTTATCTCCCGGGGGCAATTCTATCGTTGAATGATGACGTCAAAATGCAGGATGACGCCGCATGGACATTGTCAAAAATCCGTGTTCAATCCGTGTGAATCCGTGGCTAAAATCTTCTTCAATTCAACGATTTGCGACTGTCGCACGCTATGGCAACTCAATATTGTCGATCAATCGCGTCGCGCCGACTCGCACGGCGATCGCTGCCGTTAAGGCGGGTTGATACTCAGTCGCTGCTGCGAGCGTATCGGAATTGATGATTGCGGCATAGTCGACAATGACGCCCGGCGTCCCGTCGAGGATCTGCCGCATCGCCTGTTGTAATTGTAGCACGTCGCGATTTCCGGACTGAATCTGGTCGCGGACGTGGAACAAGGCCCGTGACAGCGACAGGCCAGATTGCCGTTCGCTGGGGCTGAGGTAGACGTTGCGGCTGCTCTTGGCCAGGCCGTCAGGATCGCGAATCGTCGCGCACGTTTGGATGGCATACGGCCAGTCCAAATCCTGGCACATCTGCTTGATGATCAGTTGCTGCTGAAAATCCTTGCGTCCGAAATACGTGACATCCGCCTGGACAATATTCAGTAGCTTCATGACGACCGTGGTCACGCCGCAAAAATGTTCCGGCCGGAACGCCCCCTCCCAGACACTCGACAAACCGGTCACTTCGACCCGCGTCTTAAATCCGGGCGGATAGATCGTAACCGGCTGCGGATGAAAGATCAGACTCACCCCCGCCCCCTGGCAGAGTGCGACGTCATTCTCAAACGGCCGCGGATATTTGTTGAGATCTTCTTTCGGGCCAAACTGAGTGGGGTTGACGAAGATCGACACCACGACAAATTCGCAATCGCGACGAGCCTCTTCCATCAGGCTGACGTGGCCGGAATGCAGAGCCCCCATGGTCGGGACGAATCCGATTCGCGAACCGCGTTGCCGGGCTCCGTTAACGGCTTGGCGGACTTCGGCAATTTGTTCTACGACCTGCAGTTCCACGTTGATGAAGTCTTTCTGATGGCGATTGTATTAACGGCAAATTCTATGAAAAACTCATGAAATATAGCGATGGTGAGCCGGCTCGATGATTGTTGCGGGCCTAACGCGGTGGTTTCCGATTAAGACGAATAGTCGCGGCTGCGGATTGATCTAACGAGTCTTGAACCCATAGATCTAGATACCATCGCAATGCATCATGCACCGGCATCGGCCCGTTGTGGTAGATGTATGTTTGAGGACGGTAAATGGCTACCACAACTCTGCGAAGAGCCAGCGGAAAATATCCATGTACTTGAAGCCAATTAACTGGACCACTACTCAATACGTAGCCGGTCAGGCAAGCCAACGTGATCGCGATCCAGATCACAGTCGGCTTGCGCTTCTCTGCCATGAGTTGCCATCCCTATTAGTCATTCTCGGAAACGAATTTGGTGGCATCATCATCCCGTTTGCCACAATCATCATACCAAATTCATTCGGCAAAAATCCGAGAGGTCTCGGCGTCCTCTGTCGGCGGATTCTCATGCCGATCAAACCACTTCGACCAGGGCGTTCCGCCTTGAAAGGTCAACGCCGCAAACAAGCCAATGGCCGCCCCCAGGCACGTGTCGCTGACGTAGTGGGCCCCGGTCTCGACCCGTTGCAACGCGATCATCGCGGCCAGAAAACTGAACCACCACCCGCCGAGCGGATACATTCGCGTCAGAGCAACGGCAAACGCGACCCCAGTCGCGGTATGGGCTGAGGGAAAGCTTTGGTATTTCGAGCCGACGGCGACGGCCCCTGACTGGAGGAACGGCAGCCAGCCGTAAAAGGTTTCCGTCACCGACTCCACGTGCAGCAGGCCCTCACCGGGAAAGCTGCGCGGCCGCAATCGCGCGACGAAGAACTTGACGACATCCGCCAGCAGTCCCCCCGCGAGAACGGTAAAAAACATGCGCAACAATTCACGTCGGCGCGAAACGGCCACCAAGCTCAGCGTGATCAGCACAATGGCCACCCCCACACTGTCGCCCAACGCCTCGACGACCTGCAGCGGCTGATGCAATCCCTTCAGCCCCTGCCGCGTATGCATCCACTGCGACACCGGCAAGTCAATCGCCAAGGCCAAGCCGGCCAGCAGACTGAGAATCGCCGCAATCCAGTAACGTCGATCAATCTGAATCCGCGGCCGAACGCTCTGCGCCGTACCTGTGGCAGAGAGTATCGAATTTGCGGTCGTTGTCAGCCCGGACATGGGTTCGCCCTAATCCACCGGAAGCGCCAGAAGCCCCGCAGTCACGGCGACAGCGGACTTCTCATCGAAGGTGGTATAGTCTCCCCCTCAGAATTCGCCAATCCCGATTTGTCTAGCGAGCCCCGTTGCCCGACTCTCTGAGTCGGGTGAATGGCTTTCGGCATAAGCCCTATCACCAATCTCGATAAAGATAAGACCAGGTGAGCCGGGCGGCGTAAGCCCCCGGATTCTTCGTCCTTCGTGTCCTTTGTGACCTTCTGTTCAAAACAGTATTGGAACAGAAGGTCACAAAGGACACGAAGAAGGGCAGGATTCACTTCGGCGCTCTGTGAAAACTCGTAAGAATCCGGGGGCTTACGCCGCCCGGCTCACCTGAGACCAATTCTTGTGGCCAGGCAGGTGGCGCGGGGGCGTTCGCCCGACTCTGGAGAGACTGCCTACAGTGAGGAGCCCGACTACACGCTCGTAAACGCAAACTCATTCCCGTGTGCATCGACGACAATCTTTTTCCCCACCAGATGTTCTTCCGAGAGGATTTGATTCGCCAATTCATTTTGCAGGCGTTGCTGAATCACCCTCTTCAGCGGCCGAGCCCCATAAACTGGATCGTATCCTTCTGCGGCGAGCAAATCCTTGGCGCGATCGGTGACTTCCAGGCTGTAGCCGTTTTCGATCAGTTGTTTGTTGAGCCGCTGCAGTTGCATATCGACGATTTCTCGCAGATTGTCTCGATCCAGCGGATGGAAGACGATCACTTCGTCGACGCGATTCAGGAATTCCGGCAGGAATTCCCCACGCAGAGCATCCATGCAGCGTCTCTGAATCTCCTTGTCATCCTCTTTCCCATTCAGATCGAGAATCGTCTGGCTGCCGATATTGGAGGTCATCACGACAATCGTATTCGTGAAATTCACCGTCCGTCCGTGACCATCCGTCAATCGGCCGTCATCGAGCAATTGCAACAAGATGTTGAAAACATCCCGATGCGCCTTTTCGATTTCGTCGAGCAGCAACACACAATACGGATGACGGCGCACCGCTTCAGTCAACCGGCCACCTTCTTCGTAGCCGACATATCCCGGAGGCGCCCCGATCAATCTGGAGACAGAGTGCCGCTCCATGAATTCGCTCATGTCGATGCGGACCATGTTGCGTTCGTCGTCGAACAGGAATTCGGCGAGTGCTTTACAAAGCTCGGTCTTACCCACGCCGGTCGGGCCGAGGAAGATGAACGAACCAATCGGCCGGTTACGGTCCTGCAGACCCGATCGAGACCGCCGGACGGCATTGGCCACTGCGGTCACCGCTTCTTCCTGATTGATCATGCGCTTATGAATGGAGTCTTCCATATCCAGCAGGCGTTGTTTTTCACCTTGCAGAATCTTGGCGGCTTGAATCCCCGTCCATTGGGCCACGACCTTGGCGATATCGTCCGCAGTGACTTCTTCCCGCAGCATTCGCTCGCCGCTGGATTGAATCTCCTGGAATCGCGCGTCGACCGTCGTCAGTTCTGCCTCTGCCTGCTTGAGCTGTTGCTCGAGCTTAAATGCGGCCTCAAAATCCTCATTGCGATGCGTTTGCTGAGCCCGCGAAAAGGCTTGCTGAAAACTCGTCCGCAGGCCGTTGATTTCCTCCTTGAGCGGCTTCACCTTATTGAGCACATCCTTTTCGGTCTGCCAGCGCGCCTTCAAGCCATTGACCGCTTCATCGCGCTCAGCAATCTGCTTCTGCAACTGAGCCAGCCGGTCTTTGCTTTCCGGACCCGTCTCTTTCGCCAAGGCCGTCGCCTCGATCTGCATTCGCGTTAATTGGCGAGTGGCTTCGTCGATTTCCTGGGGCATGGAGTCAATTTCCATCCGCAGATGACTCGCCGCTTCGTCGATCAGGTCGATGGCTTTATCGGGCAACTGCCGGTCGCTGATATAGCGGTCCGATAACGTCGCGGCCGAGATCAGCGCAGCGTCGGTAATGCGGACTCCGTGATGCGATTCGTAGCGTTCCTTCAGACCACGCAAAATCGAAATCGTATCTTCGACGTTCGGCTCGTTGACCATGACCGGCTGAAAGCGTCGTTCCAGCGCCGGATCTTTTTCAATGTGCTTGCGGTATTCATCGAGAGTCGTGGCACCGACGCAATGCAGTTCACCGCGAGCCAGGGCCGGCTTCAACAGGTTCGAAGCATCCATCCCCCCTTCGGCATTCCCGGCACCCACGACGGTATGCAGCTCATCAATAAACAGGATGACCTGGCCGTTCGAGTCGGTCACTTCGCGCAGCACGGCCTTCAGACGATCTTCAAATTCGCCACGGTATTTGGCACCGGCAACGAGAGCCCCCATGTCCAGAGACACGACC
>JAQGHS010000950.1 GCA_028291605.1 Planctomycetaceae bacterium
CCCACGAACACCATATCGCCGTTCGCTCGATCATCGCTACCGTTTTTCGGCTAACGCTTTGCTGTTTTCGACCGCCGTGTCAAAGTGATCGGGCGGCGTTGGTTGGTCTGCAGAGCGTTCGAGAGAGCTCCCAGTCGCAGGCCTCTGGACAGTGGAACGTCGAAGAGGTTGAACCCGCACGGAGCCGCTTCAGTCTTGCCAAATGATCACATCCTGTACACAATGGAATACGGGGTGTGTCCAATCAGTTTGCTACCCCGGGAATGGAAGTCGAGATGGGGAACGTTACGAAGCACGTCCCGTTTGCGGCTCCTTGGAAGGCGACAAGCATGACCGAGTACCTTTTTGTTGGCGGCCCGCTCGATGGCGAGCGTCATCGTGTTCACTCGAGCACGAGTCGATTGGCCGTTTTCGATGAGTACGGAAGCTTGGTGTTCTATTATCCCGGCACCTATGAGTTTCCGTCCTTGCGGGCACACCAGGCTGCGATTGGCATTACGGCGTTTGTCGTCGATGGTCGCATTGAAGAGTTTGCCAACCGGCTGTGGCTGATGGCAAGACAACCCCAGTACGCCGATCTCGTGCATCTCAGCTAGGACGCCGTAGCCGCATTCTGGCGAATGCGCTACAACAACGTTAACGGCGTAGAGAGGCACTCAATCCGCGCTCCGTTGTGGCGTCCCCACCCATCTGAGGCGGCGGCGTATCTGACGTATTCCTCGCAAGTCAAATTGTCATGATTTTGACAGGGACTCGTTCGTGATCCGTGACGGCGAATTACGGAAGAGTTCGCTATCGAAAAGTCCTGTTTTCCAGGTGCCATTCAAACGCGGTGTATTTGTGCTTGTGAACGGTTTCTAATACCTGTACAACATGTCGAATTCAATTGATGTAACACCTCTCGCGCACGAGGGTTTTCGCAATGCGATTGACGGGCTGGTTGGCAGAGTTATGGTATCGCTCAGGTTGGTCCAACAGGTGTGAACGGTTTGCCCGAGCGCAGTCCGCGCCTCACGTGGCACCGATCAGCCGACTGATGCGTCAGCGCAGCTCGGGTCTGGCTAAGATCGAACGGCTGGAAGACCGATCCCTGCTGACGACCGGTCCCGGGGATCTGCTGATCTATTACGGATATCCTTCGCTCATCAACAACGCGGCCAGCGTCTCAGCTGCGGCAACTCAGTTTGCACCCTACGAATACGTGGTGCTGGGGGCGGGGTTGGAGGATGTGACTCATCCCGATCATGCCAACACGCAGGCGATCGTCAATTCCTCGACGACGAATTCCACGAAGTTCTTCGGCTACGTTGATTTGGGCGTCTCGACGAACAACTACTCGATCAGCGCCTTGCAGACCAAGATCGACAATTGGATCGCGACAGGAGTGAATGGCATCTTTCTGGATGACTATGGTTATGACTTCGATGTCGCGCGCGCGCGCCAGAATACGATCGTCGATTATGTTCACAGCAAAGGCCTGCCGGTTGTCGCGAACGGATTCTTCGTCAACCAGGTATTCAGCAACGCCGTCGATGCGGCTTACAACCCGGCAGGCACTGCGACCCATTTGGTCGCCAGTGACTACTATCTGTTTGAAAGCTATCAAGTCAGCGAGGGAAATTATGTTGCGGAAGCGGACTGGCGTGCCAAAGCCGACGCACTGTCCGCCGCACGGACAACTCTCGCGATCAATGTTTTAGCGGTGACGACGGACGACGGTGCGGATATCTTCATTCAGTCGCAGTTCAACTACGCGTGGTACTCGGGCGTATTTGATGGGTATACGGGAGTGGGTTGGGGGCAACACTTTTTTGCCGCGGACGACAATCTCGCTCCGTTTCGTACCCCGCCGAGGTCGATTGTCGATGAGGGAAGCTCGTATGGATTTATCCGTTCGAACTCCGACTACTTGCGAAAGGTCTCCTCCAATAACGAGATCATTGTGATCGATGCTTCGGCGCACACCGGCGTCATTACCACTGGTCTCGATTTCGGTGACGCGCCGGATAGCTCGTTTGGGACGGGATCGGCCGATTATCAATCATGGCTCTTTTATGGGGGGGCCAGCCATCTGATTGATACGACGCAGAACACTTTGTTTATGGGGTCCCGTGTCGACCGCGAAATGGATGCGAGTCCCAGTTATCGAGCGAACGGTGACGACAAGACAACATCCCCGGACGACGAAGATGGATTGGTCGAGCCCGCTCAAGATCTGTGGCTGACCGTGGCCTCGGTGCCGTCCGTGCGCGTGCGAGCAACCAATCTGACCGGAACTCTGGCCACGCTGTATGGCTGGATTGACTACAACCGGGACGGCGTCTTCGACAACGCGACGGAACGAGCCTCGATCGACGTCCCGGCGGGGACTGCCAATGGCACTTTTGTTCTTAATTTCCCGACGGTTCCGGTATTCCCCAATGTCCAGACTAGCACACCGCCGGGGACGATCTGGGCGCGTTTTCGATTGAGTTCAGACCCGGCCGCGGCCAACGCCATCGGGTATGCCAATGATGGCGAGGTCGAGGACTATGTCGGGACGGTCACGCTGCGAAATACTGGGGTAGTCGCGAGCGGTAATGTCATTCCCAGTTCCGGTGGAGGGACACTGCCGTTGACGGACTTCGACGGCTATGGCTCGTCCTCGGTGATGATCGAGGATCTGAATGGCATTCAGATGCTGGCCGTGGGGGCGATGGGTGACGACACGGGGGGGACAGATCGTGGCGCCATCTACATGCAAACGATGAACGTGGACGGCTCGGTGCAAACTTACTTAAAAATCGCCAGTGGAGTGAATGGCGGGCCGACACTCAGCAATTCTGCTGGTTTCGGCTCGGCTCTGGCCTCCCTGGGCGACCTTGACGGCGATGGGGTGAATGATCTGGCTGTGGGAGCATTCACCGACAGCACTGGAGGTACGGGACGCGGTGCCGTTTACATCTTGTTTTTGAATCCGAACGGGTCTGTCAAAGGCAGTATGAAAATCGCCAGCGGTACCAATGGTGGCCCGGCCCTGGCCAACTCTGACAACTTTGGCCGATCGGTGGCCGCGATCGGCGACCAGGACGGCGACGGTGTCATTGATTTGGCGGTGGGAGCACAACTCGACGACAGCAGCGGCGTCGATACCGGTGCCCTCTATATTCTGCGAATGAACTCCAACGGCACGGTGAAGAGCAGCCTGAAGCTGACGGGCGGAGCGAATGGTGTCCCGGCGCTCCTCGCGAGTGATTACTTCGGCACTTCCGTGACGTCATTGGGCGATTTTAATAACGACGGCGTGACCGATCTGGCAGTGGGGGCTCCGGGCGACGACTCGGGTTCCGCGGGCGATACGCAACAGGGCGCGATTTATGTGCTCCTGCTGAATGCCAACGGGTCAGTGAAGAGCAGTGTTAAGATCGCCAGTAATCTCAATGGTGGTCTCTTGTTGTACGCTCAAGGTCAGTTTGGTACAGCGGTCACCTCACTCGGCGATCTTGATGCCGATGGCGTGACAGATCTCGCGGTAGGCGCTCCGGGCGATATCCGGTTTCAGTCGACGGGAACAGTTCACATCCTGATGATGAAAGCGGATGGCACCGTCAAGAACGTCCATAACGAGTACGATGGTTACTTTCAGGGTGGCTACTACGGGCGTTCAGTCGCAGCGGCCGATTTTAATCATGATGGAGTCACCGATATTACGGTTGGTGCCGATCGGTCCTACGGTGTGAGTGGGCATCTCGGTGCGCTGTACGTGGGGATCATGAAAGCGGTCGATGTCTCGGCGCCCAGACTAGAATCGGTTTACCGATCTATCCCGTTTAGCAGTCTGACCAATGCCGACACTCTGGTCTTCCATGCCTATTTCAGCAAGACAGTCACCGATGTCGATCCTACCGACTTTATCGCCCTCGGGACGACCGCGAGCATTACCACTGTGACCCCCATTAGCGGTACAAGTGGAACAGGCTACAACGTCACCCTGAGTGGCGGCGATCTCGCGAATCTCAATGGTACAGTGAGTTTGAGGCTGTCATCGACCGCCGTTGTGAATGACCTGTATGGAAATTCGTCGCCTCTGAACTCAGTGTCGCACGATGATACATACACTGTCGATAATATTGCGCCGGTAGTCACGATCACGCCGAACGGCACCGTAACGACTGCCACATTTATCACCTTCACATTCCAGTACAGCCAAGCTGTTGTGGGGTTCAACGGTAGTGATGTCACCGTTACGAACGGGACGAGCAGCGGAGTCTTTACTGTCGATAGTGATACTTATACGGTGATGGTGACTCCCACCGCTGAAGGCCCGGTGACGATCGAAGTCGCCAGCGATTCGGTGAAGGATAGCGCCGGCAATGGCATCGTGCTGACGAGTGCCTCCGTCTTTTACGATATTCGTCCCACGATGACTGTTTCGACGGTGAGTTCCACCACCAACGCCAGTCCGATCTTGTTTACCATTCAATTCAGCAAGCCAGTCACGGGTGTTGACGCGAGTGACCTCACTGTCTCGAACGGTACCAAGGGAACATTCACCGCAATCGACGCTGATACCTATACACTATTGGTTACTCCGATTGCCGACGGATCAATTAATGTCACGTTCAATGGAACTGCATTTGACGCTCAGGGCATCATTAATAACACGAATTATGGTCTTCAAATCGTGTCCGATCGGACAGCTCCCACACTGACCATTACTCCCAATGTCGGTGCGACGAACGGCAATCCGATCACGTTCAGCTTTCAATTCAGCGAGTTTGTTTCGGGATTCGACGCGAGCGATATCAACGTCACGAACGGCACCAAGGGCACATTTACGAACGCTGGCAGCAATCGCTACACCCTGGCAGTCACTCCCCTGGCGGAAGGTACTGTTTCGGTGAGTGTGGGGGCTGGAGCGGCACTGGATTTTGCCACGAATCCCAATGTGGCCAAGAGTGCGTCGGTGACCAGCGATCGGACTGTTCCCACGCTGGTGATCAC
>JAQGHS010000984.1 GCA_028291605.1 Planctomycetaceae bacterium
AAGATCCCGGATGGACCCCTGCGGCATTATCGCTATCGGTACCTGCGAAAGAGTTCCGGTGGAATGCGACTGCTGGAGATTCCCAAGCCGCGATTGAAACAGATCCAACAGCAGATTCTCCATGGGATCCTCGATCAGATACCGCCACATGCTGCCGCTCATGCGTTCTGCAAGGGGCGATCTGTAGTGACCTATGTCGCACCCCATGCCGGCCAGCAAGTGATCCTGCATCTGGACCTGCAGGACTTCTTTCCGTCGCTCGGCGCAGGGCGAGTTCAGGCTTTGCTGAGAACCATCGGATATCCCGATCGCATCGCCCGATTGCTGACCGCCCTCTGTACTCATCGGGCCCGCATCGACGCCTTCACCACTGACGTAGGCGAAATCTTCGACCCCATTGATCGTCGAAAATACCGCGAACGTCACTTGCCTCAAGGGGCGCCGACTTCGCCCGCGCTGGCCAATCTGTGTGCCTGGCGTCTGGATGTACGTCTTACTGCATTGGCCGCACGCTTCGGCGCAGCCTACACCCGCTACGCCGACGACTTGTTGTTTTCGGGAGGCGACGAATTGCGGCGCGGCATGCCGCGGTTTCGAATCCTGGTACTCGCGATCGCGATGGACGAGGGATTCGCCATCCAATCTCGGAAAACCCGAGTCCTCTTGCAGTCCCAGTCGCAACAGGTTGCCGGCGTGGTGCTCAATGAGCATCCCAATCCGGCGCGACACGACTTTGATCAGTTAAAGGCACTGTTGTTCAACTGCGTGCGTCACGGTCCAGCATCCCAGAACCGCGACCAGCGGGCGCATTTCGCCCAGCATTTGCAGGGACGCATTGCCTACTGTTCGATGATCAACCCTCAGCGTGGAGCAAAGCTCCAAATGCTCTTTGAGCAAATTCAATGGCCAAACTCAGGGGATTGAGATCCCCTGGGCGAGCCGACCTGCCGGGCATTAGAGCGCGACATTGCCTGTCGTCAGCTTCTCGCGACCACATTGATCTGACGCGTCGCGATGTTGGTGCTACCGCCAGCGAGATTCGTCAGTTGCATCTGCAGGGTGCGTGGGAGCTGCGGCAAGCGGCCGTTTTTGGTGCTGAAGCTGACTCGTTTGAGAAGTGCATCGACGGCAGCCTCGGTGGCCGCGGCATTGAAGGTAATGACCAGATTGGGCATCGCCTTGGTGCCTCCTGCCAAGGTACCGATCACCACGCCACCAAACAGGATCTTGTTTTGCTTCACGCTGATCTGGCCAGCGCCTTTCCCCTGCGACGCGATCTTTAACAGATCTTTCACATCACGATTCGCGGAGATCGAAACGACCAGTTGGGCCGACGAATATGTCATCGCGCCGTCGGTGTGCAGGTCAGCGGCAGTGTCGACCACCGCCGTGCCACGAATCTGGTACGTTGCCGGGTCGGAGCTCACCGTCAATGCCGCGTCTTCCACAACATTTTGGACAGTTACGGAGATATCCTGAAGACTAGTGCCGCCGATGAAATCTGTGACTGTGACTTGGAGGCGATACACGTTGTCGGTGTCGGAGTCACCAGGATTTTCAAAGTCAGGTTGAGAGATAAAGCTGATCTCACCCGTCACTGGATTGATGGAGAACAAGGCCTGATCCGCACCACCGGTCAAGCTAAAAGCGAGCGGTGCCGTATATGGGACGTTCACACTCACCGTTAAAACGGCTAATTGGTTCTCGGCAACACTGGCGGACACGACTGTAAATCGCGACTCGACCGCTCCAATATCGAAGTCCTGTCCCAGGCCGCGACCGGATCCGGTTTGATCGAATGCCACATCCGGAAACTCGTCTAGAATCGCCATCGTTCCGGCGTCAATCGCGGGACTTCCCTCGAGCAGAGGAATCGTCGGAGTCGGCCCGCCGTAGTAGCCCAGCGTTCCCAGTCCCAGCGTGGAATTGCTGGCGAGCACGATGTTGCCGTTGCCCCCCTGAGCCAATCCTCCCGCACCGCCGGGACCAATCAAATTGTGAGTTGAGCCCGCCGCATCTATGGTCCCAGAAATGTCATCGGAGTCGCCTCCGCGGGCATTGCGGGCGATGATGGTATTGGCCAATAACACTGATTCCGGCAACGTGGACTGAAATAGTCCGCCACCCGCGACTTGAGCCTGGTTATCGACGATCGTGCTGTTAACCACTGTGAGTTCAGGGCGGATATCAAATTGACTTCCGTGGTAGACTGCGCCGCCCTGATCGGCTGCATTGCCGGTGAAAGTCGAGCCGAACACCCGCGTCAGACCGGTGTTGTAAATGCCACCACCTTGATCTGCGGAGTTTTCACTGATCGTAGAACTGGTCACCACGAGTGGCGATGAGTAGAAGACATAGAAACCGCCTCCTCTTGTGGCAGAATTATTGTCAACAATTGATCTCCGAACATCTAACCGCCCCGCCGGTCCAATGTGCATCCCGCCTCCCTCTTCTGCGGAATTGCCGCTGATCGTCGAATGGTCGACAATGACTTGGCTGCTATAGGCATCGTACAGACCACCGCCTGCGGCAGACGCGACGTTGTCCTTAATCGTCGTATCCGAGATCGTCATAAGTCCGAGCATCGTCGCGATGCCGCCACCCGATTCGGCGGTATTGCCGCTGAATGTCGACGACGTGATCGAAGCCATCTCCATGCTGAAAACGCCACCACCATTTCGCGCGGAGTTACCAATGAATTGCGAGGACTTGACCGTAGCCGATGCAAAGCTCGCAATGCCACCGCCGTCCTTTCCATCGGGGGTAACACGATTGTCTGTGAAGACGGAATCGGCGACGTCCAATGAGGCGCTACTAAGAATCCCTCCGCCGTTCCCGATCGTGGCGGTATTGTCGTGGAATATCGAGTGATCGACTGTCGTGGCAGACTTGCCGGCGATGGCACCGCCGGAAGCACCACTGTTGCCGGAGAACCCGGTGTTGGAGACGGTCAATGCTCCCAGGCTGAGAATTCCGCCGCCATCATCAATCGTGACGTTGCTGGCCACGTCCGAATAAGCGATCTGGCAGGTCCCGTCGCTATAAATACCGCCCCCTTGCAGGCCGCTGGAATTACCCTGAATTGTCGTCCCGGAGATGGAAATCGTGGTGGGGTCCGTTGCGAGGCCCACGGTGCTGTAGATTCCGCCTCCGAAGTCGGTCGCATGATTGCCAAGAATCGTAGACAGGGACAGCGCGAGAATTCCGCCATCGATATTAGCGATGGCACCTCCGGATTTCGCCTCATTGGCATTAAACACGGTACTCGTGACTTTCACGATGCTGCCCGTATTGTAGACAGCACCGCCGCTACCAGTGGCCGTATTTTGTAGGAACGTAGAATCAGAAATCGTAAGCAACTCGGCCACCGGTCCGCTCGCAATTGCCCCGCCATTTTGGGCGTCATTCTGAGTCACGTTCGAATCGACAATCGAGAGAATTCCCGCGTTGAAAATGGCGCCGCCGTCTTCTGAGGCGGAATTGTGGATGATGGCCGAATTGATGAGTTTCAAGACGGTGCTGGGACCGTTATAGATAGCTCCGCCAGATACTGCGGAACTGTCCGTGACGTGGGTATTAGTCAAGGTCAGCGTGCCATTCGAGAGGATGGCTCCGCCGTTTTGGTCGGTCAATTTTCCTCGGGAGACGGTCAGATCGTTGATCGCCACGCTGACGCCACTGGCAACTTCGAAAATGCGACTGTTGTAGCTGCTGCTGACCGCCAACAATCCCCAGCCGGGACCGTTAACCGTGGTGGTCCCTGTCACGTCAGTGAATGTCGGTAATTGCGTTCCCTGGAGCGTGATCGATCGCTCGGTATTGAAGAACGTGGAATCAAAGGAGATGGAATCCGCCCCCGCTGAACTGTTGGCTTGCTCGATGGCCCAGCGGAGAGTTCCCGGGTCGGAAGTGTCACCCAGGCTGGTCACCATAAAGGACGTGAGCAGTTCTCGCGATTCCAGGCTTTCGACGTGAAACAGGCCGGAACGCGGCCGCACGCGTGCCCGACCGCTGCCAACTCGTCGAACTAAGGCACTCGGCCACCGCAAGCAACTCCAGAACTGCATCGATTCCAACTCCCCAAATGTAGATCGAACAAAAAACGACGTCTCGTCGTAATTCGCACAGAGTGTATTCAGCACTTGGGACGAATGTCGAGCAGGTAAAGTTGCGTTCACAAACAATCTTCGCAAAACTACTGGCGACTATCGGGAAAATCAGGAAGGCATTGTTAAACTTGGAGCAGAATTTACCGATTGCAACAGGTATTTCGTGGACGATCGATGCCAATCGGGCTCCCAAACCAGAGCCTGCCCTGGAGGGGCGTACGACGATCTGCCAGTGCCCACGCAGTTTTGGTAATCCATCAGATAGACCGATCGCTGTGCACTCGGCGGACCGCAAACCACGTTTTCGGAGACGAATTCCCATGGCCATCGAAAAGGGACTCAACATCACCCGCGAAAGCTGGAACGTGTTGCGGGCGGATTTCAAATTGCTGGTATTTCCAATGTTCAGCGGTCTCGCCGCTGCGGCGATCCTGGTCACAGTCCTGGCTGCGAATATCCTGATTCCGAGCCTCGGAGAATGGTCGATCGCGGCATTGCGGGCATTGAGCAGTAAAGATCCACAACAACCGCTGGCGGCACGCGCGCTGGGACTCGGCTGTCTGTTCGTGATCTATTTTGTCGAATGGTTTGTCGTCATCTTCTTCAACACGGCCCTGGTGGGGTGTGCTTTACGGCGACTGGCCGGAGGGCAACCCACAGTGGGTGACGGCTTTCGCATTGCCTTCCAGCGGTTACCTCAGATTCTGGCTTGGACACTGTTTACCTCGGCGGTCGGCACCCTGCTGTCTGCCATTGAGCAACAACTCGGTTGGCTTGGCAAACTCGCGATTCGACTGCTGGGAGTCACTTGGGCGGTGGCCACGTACTTGGTCGTTCCGGTCCTCGCCGCGGAAGGTACCGGGCCATTGACTGCAGTGCGCCGCTCGGTGGCCTTATTGAAACGGACGTGGGGAGAAGGTCTGGTGGGGCACTTCACAATCCAACTGCTAACTTCGGGGGTCGGGATCCTGCTCGTCGTGTTGACGACAGGCGGACTTCTGCTAGCGGTGTTTATGGAGTCCATCATCGTTGCAGTTGCCACCGGGACCGTTCTGTTGCTGGGTTTGCTGACGATTGCGATCCTGACCAGTGCCATGCGGCAGGTCTTTCTGGCAGCACTGTACCACTACGCAACAACAGGAGAGATTCCCTCCGGCTTTTCCGAAAGCACGTTGCGGCAAGCTCTCAAGCAATCGTAGACAGTGCCCAGGATGGCAGGCAAATCACGAACGTTTTTTACGCGAACCAGTCCGGTTGCCGCAACCCGGACGCACCGAATCTTCAAAGCGAAATTGCGCCTCTCGTTTTCCCGCTAAGCAGGCCGGACGTGCACAAACCACATCGCGAATCCACCTGGCATAACGCTCCCCAGCCGTCGCTTTGAGGTAGATCTCTCAACCCCCATACTGGTCGGCGAGCGCGCATCGGTAATCTCTGCAAATTGGGTACAAAACACAAAAGAATCTCGATCTGTTGGAGCAGCGGGCGTACGGCCGACTGCTGCCTTGGCGTGCCGGTGCTCTTTGAAAGATTCAGCAGGGCCTACCGTTTCCGCCTCGAACGATAATCCCCAGCAGCAGTTACGATTCACGGGCTGGATGGCAATTCACATCGGCAGTGGCCAATTCGAACAACTCCTTGTCGTGACCCCAAGTCTTCAGCAGAGTTGGCACCAAACGTGCCGATAGAACAACGGCGGGCCAATCGATTTTCGTCCTCGACTTTGGTCAACAGGACGAAGCAGGATCCCGGCAGACGGCAATCAATTGCCATTTGCCGACTCGACTCATCTCAATGAGGATCTTGTATGGCTCTCACTTCTTGGCTCAATGCGCTGCAACAAGCGGCTGGCTTTCATAGGAAACCTCAGCCTCGGCGTCGCTCGTCGATGCGAGTCGATCTTCAATTCCCCAGTTCTCCCGAACAATTTGAAGAACGTACGCTCCTGTCTGCAGCTCCCGTGGTCGATCTGGCTCTGCTTGGTCCCGTGAACTATACGGAGGGCAGTGGTGCCATCGTAATTGCTCCCGCGGCCAGCGTGACGGACTTGGATTCGCTGACTTTTGACGGCGGAAATTTGACTGCCAGCCTGGCCGCCAATGCTGATGTGACTGACCGCCTGAGCATCAACAATCAGGGAATGGCCGCCGGCCAAATTGGGGTTTCTGGAGCGACTGTCAGCTATGGTGGAACCGACATCGGAACATTAACTGGAGGCACCGGTGCCACGCCGCAGGTAGTCACCTTCAATGCCAATGCAACGGTAGCAGCCGTGCAGGCACTGCAGGAGAATATTACCTTCCAGATCATCGGTGATTCGGCAGTCACTGCTCCTCGCACATTTGAAACAGTGATCACCGATGCCGCCGGGGGCAACGCCAGCCTGCCGGCCACAGCTACTATCAATGTCCTGGAAGCAGTCCCTGTCATCACGCTGTCAACGACAGATCTCACGGTGACAAATTCCTCGCCTAAGGTGCTCGATGCCGGCATCGTAATTACCACGGCGGGAGCTGGAAGTCTCGATGGGGCGGTCTTGACTGTCAGCCTGACCAATGGCACTTCGCGAGATTTCTTGGGTGTCTTGAACTTCGGGCTGTCTCATCAACAAATTCGCGTTTCTCATGGACATTTGCGGCTGCACGGCACGGACATTGGCACCATCAGTGGCGGTACCGCGACGACGCCATTGACGATCACCTTCAACGCGAATGCCACGCTGGCTGACGTGCAGCAGGTTGCCCGGAGCATCACCTTCCGCAGCATTGGGCACGCCACACATGAAACCGCTGCGGTATTCCAGTTTAACGACGGTCAGGGTGGCGTCGGTCAGTCGGCCAGTCTCGCCATTCATGTCACACGCGGTGGCAACTCTCACCACGGCAAGCCTGATAACCCGGGAAATGGCAATCCAGGTCATGGCAATCCGGGACACGGTAACCCGCACCACTAGACCAAGAGTTTGGGACATTCATCCTTGATGCAACGAGACTGATGAGAATTTCCGATACACGCAATCGAAAATGTTTCATTGACCGTCGCTCAAACTAGAGATGGGCAAGACTGACATCCCGCGTCATTGCGTCAAGAAGACGGCCAGAGTACTGGCTGTAACTTGAATCGCAGGATGCGGGTGTCGTCGTGCCCGTTTGTGTTTACCTATGGTCAGCCCATCGGCCAGCCACCTTCACCTCTCTGCGACGCACGTTCCGAAAAAAGAGCGGGATCGGGCTTAAGCTGAAGGGATCGCAACCGGTCTGTGGAGTCCCTCCACAGCGAATGCCGGAAAGCGATTTGTAAGTAACGACAGTTAAATGACTTACATTGCCGCGGCCCGTGCAGAGGTTCCCGCTATTTCAGTATCTCATGGGGTCAGCGTCCCTTTCGGTTGACAGCTAAAGACAAAACGGTAATTATAGATGTGTCATAGGGGGCTTGATCAACCGAAGCAGTATTTGGTGACATTTGTTAAATCTTCCCGTTAGCACGATACACCCCGTTGCTCGCGCCTACCTACCTCGCAATAATCCCCGTCATAGAACACCCCGCCAGAAATCTGCCTGCCCTTGGCAGGCACCCCACCTTTAGCCCGCGATGCGCTCGACTTTATCTGCATCACGCACAACGGATCGTCGAGAGCTCCTCGCGGGTTGCGTCTCGCCCTTGCACTGAGAGAAGTTATGATTCGCGTCAGAATTTGGATCAGCGGAGTTCCTGGTATCGGACATGCGCTCCTGATTGAACGGGAACAAGCTCCCCAGGAATGCTACGCCTTAGGAAATCCACCCAGCCGGAACGCGCGTCTCGGCGCGGCCTATTCGGGTGATTTCGAAGGTCACGCTGGTACTTACGTGGACCTGCCACGCGGTTTTCCCGGCGACAATGCCACAGCGGCTCAGCGACTGAACGATCCAAGTATTCCGCAAGTCATTCAACAGCTCATTCGCGAGAGTTTTCCACTTCGTCCGCGAGTTCGACTGGTCTCTCGACCACGGCCGGCACCTCAACCTCGGCCCGTCGCTCAACCTCAGTTGATCGCGCAACCTCAAATGGTCGCTCAGCCACAGTCAGTCGCTCAACCGCAACCAGTCGCTCAACCTCCAGTTGCTCAGTTGAGTCG
>JAQGHS010000996.1 GCA_028291605.1 Planctomycetaceae bacterium
GTTCGGCACTGCGGCCGGCGCCGATACGATGACATGGCCCCCCGAACGCCAAAAGGAGTCGGTTTTCACGGAGCGCAAACTGGAGGTCTTTCAGCACGGATCGAAAGCCGAATGGGGTTACGCCGAACCTCAACGCGATACGTTCTTAGTACTCCATCCTAAGCAGGCGCGGTCGAACGCTCCACTGTATGTCGTACTGCATTCGGCGGGACATGATGTCAACTCGTGCCTGGAATGCACGACCAAAGTCGGCAACCACGACATCTACCATGCGCCCCCAGATTTTTTCGCCCTCTACCTCGATTGTAAGGCCAACAAGGGAGACTGGTGGTGGGGTGGCAATAAGTATCAGGGTGCGGAAGTCAGCCCCACCGACAAGCGGGTGATCGACACGGTCAAATGGGTGATCAAGCAATACGGCATTGACGAAAACCGAGTCTATCTCGCGGGCAACTCCATGGGTGGCAGCGGGACGCTGGGGATCGGCATGCGGCACGGAGACGTCTTCGCCGCCATCAAGGCCAACGTCCCGGCCAAAGTCGAACATGCCTCCAACCGCATGTACCTCACGTCGCCGGCGATCCCTGCAGACGTGAAGATCCCCGACCCTCCCATCGTCGTTGACTATTCGGCTCCGAATGATTCGTGGTCGAAAGGCCACGACTTTTTCGCCAAGGCGATGAACGAACGGAAATACCCGTTGTTCTTTTATTGGGGCCCGTTCGGACACGCGAACAACCACGAACAGATCATGAAGGTCAACGACCTGATCAATTCGTTCGACTGGCTCAACGTCAAAAAGAACGAGGCCTACCCGGTATTCACCAACGCGTCGACGAACGATGCCTTGCCGTGGCCCGATCAGCTCACCGACAAGAAGTCGGGCCAGATCAATGCGTTCTTCCGTTGGAAGAACGTCTCAGATACACCAAGCACGATGGAGATCTCGCTGTTCCTCGTTGCCCCGTCGGAACTCAAGACCACCTTCAAGATCCCAGCAGACGCAACGGCCGACGTCAGCTTGCGGAGGCTACAGATGTTGAAAGTCGCGCCGGGGGAAACGGTCCATTGGACGTTCGGCACAGCCAGTGGCGAGAACAAGGCCGACGCGACTGGGTGCGTCACGATTCCCGGTCTCAAGATCACTGCGAGTCCGGTGACGTTGAGCCTAAAGAAGGCGATCTAAACTGCGGGGCTTAGGTGAGCCCGGCGGCGTAAGCCCCGGGATTCTTCGTCGTAGGATAGGCATCCTGCCTGTCAATCGCGAAGCGACAAAGCGGTGAACCGAGCGACTGCAGTAACCCAAATAGAGATCGTAGGATGAATGGACTTCGGGTTTGTCACTTGAGGTGACAAATGAC
Organism: Planctomycetaceae bacterium; assembly: GCA_028291605.1. GTDB lineage: Bacteria > Planctomycetota > Planctomycetia > Planctomycetales > Planctomycetaceae > JAKFVC01. The sequence goes on from JAQGHS010000996.1 coordinate 1,362, forward strand.
AGGCAGGATGCCTACCCTACGAAGAATCCGGGGGCTTACGCCGCCCGGCTCACCTAGTCATTGTTTTTGCTCGTCGATATAAACGCAACGAGCGTTTTTTCTCAACTAGGACTGAGCCTCACGCCGTAATTCCCAACTCCGAAACTGCCCCTGTACTAGCACCAAATTTGTCCGCCTCAATGCCCATCTGCTGGAGCATACTGACAAACAGATTCGACAGCGGCGCATTGTTCTTGCGATCGAACGCCACGTGCCCCGCGTGCTTGAAACCGCCACCCGCGAGAATGATCGGCAGATTGTCGCCGGAATGCGAAGACGCGTTCCCCAGGTGACTCGCATGCAGCACCAGGGTCTGGTCCAATAAGGGCCGTCCACCGTCATCAGTCGCCTTCATCTTGGCGAGGAACCCCGCAAACAATTTCATCTCGGCTTCTTCGATCGCCGCCAGTTGCTGCAACTTGGTTTCATCCTGACCGTGATGTGACGCATCATGGTGGGTCAACGTAATGCCGTCCATCTGCAGGTTTTCCTGGTGCGACCAGTGATTCACAGTAATCGCACGGGTCGAGTCCGTCTGCAAAGCCAGGTGGACCAGATCAAACCATTGCCGCTCGCGGTCAATCATCCGCTTGGGGTCCTCGGCAAACAGTTTCGCATCCGCATCCGACACCTTGGGCTTCGGCCGGCGAACCCACGCCTCATCCTGCTGCAAGCGTTGCTCGGCTTCGCGTATTGAAGTGAGCATCAGGTCGAGGCGGCGCCGATCAGAAGGACTCAGCGATTTCGACAAGCCGCGAGCCTGATTCCGCACGCCGTCCAGGATGCTGTTGCCGGTCGCGATCTTCTGAATTTCCTGCTCGACCTCAGCGGGAGTCCCATCGATAAACAGTTTCTTAAAAACCCCTTTGATGGAACCCTCGCCGGGTACTGCCATACCGCGGCGATTCCACGACAGATTGTTACTATCGCCGAGCACCAGCGACGCAAACCGCGTTTCCGAGCCCACCCGCGCCGCGATCTCCTGATCGAGCGAAATGGTGTTCTTGTGGTTGTTCCAGTCTTCGGCGGAAATCCCTGTCAGCAGGGCTTTGTCCGTATGGTGCCCACCCCCGTAACCCAGGTGCGACATGCCCGAAAACAGCGTGAAATCCTGGCGGAATTCCTCGAGCACTTTGAGGTAGCGCGTCGACTCGTAGTCCTGACCCGCCTTCTCCGGAAACAAGTACGGCGTATGCAGTCCGAGTGACCGGCACATGAGCAGAATCCGCTTCGGCCGCAGCGCCGCCGCCTTCTGTCCTGCCCGCAGTCCAATGGGCAGCATGGCGTCAAGCAGAGGCAGCCCGATGCAGACAGCGCCCGATCTCAAGAAGAAACGGCGATTGAGTCCGTGAAATTTTGTCATAGCGGTTTCCGGATATTCGGCGAATTACTTGTTCAGAAAAATCCGACTCTGCACTACTGCATGCACTAACGACCGAAAGCCATACTTGTTCGCCCGGGACTTTGTGACCAACTGCTCGACGACTTCACGATCAGCAAACTGAATTTGCGCGCCGGTGGAGTAAATCAGCAGTTTTTCCACGAGATTCCGTGCCAGTTGATCAGGATCCTTGAGAAGTAACTGCTTATATTGATCGATATCCCGGAACTCGCGGCCATCGGCCGTGACGCCCCCTTGTTCGACATCCAGCCCACGCACCACTTCGCGACCCGGATAGTTGGCCAGCTTGACGACGGCCTCGCGTTTGTAAACTGTCCCGCGATAGAAATCGCGCCAACCGCCGATGACGTCGAACGACTCGAGGGCAAATCCCGGCGGGTCGATGTGGCGGTGGCACGCGGCACACGATTCAATATTGCGATGCTTGTCGAGTTGCTGCCGGACCGTCGTCGCGCCGCGGATATCGGGTTCGATCGCCGAGACGTTCGCCGGCGGCGGAGACGGCGGCTGGCCGAGGATGCGATCGAGCACCCATTTGCCACGCAACACGGGGGACGTTTTCGTGCCATCGGCCGTGACCTTCAAGATGCTCGCGTGCGTGAGCACTCCGCCCCGGTGGCAATCGGGCGGCAGTTTGGCGAGACGCATCTCACCCCCGAAAATGCCGGGAATGCCATAATGTTTCGCCAGTCGCTCATTGAGAATCGTCCAGTCCGAATGCGTGAAGTCGGTCAGACTGCGATCCTGTTGCAGGACTTCCTCAAAGAACCGGTGCGTTTCATTCGGCATCGACCAGAACAGGAAGTCATCGAATTCCGCGTAGGCTTGTGGGTCTGGCGTCGTGTCGTTGATCTGCCGCAGGCCCAGCCATTGTCCGACAAAGTTCTCCGTAAACCGCCGCGACCGCGGGTCCTTCAACAGCCGCTCCACCTGCGCTCGCAACACCGGGGGCTTGGTCAGCTCGCCTTTCGCCGCCAGTTGCAGCAACTCGCGATCCGGCAACGTCGACCACAGAAAATACGACAGCCGCGCCGCCAGGGCGTAATCGTCCAACGGCGCCGCCTGGCCTTGTTGTACGACCAACGGTTCGGTGAGAAAGAGGAAGTGCGGTGAACAGAGTGCAGCCCGATATCCGAGCAACATGGCGTCCTCAAACGACTGCTTTTTGTCGAGCGCCGCGAGCACGATCTGCACGTAGTAATCCTGCAACTCGGCACTGACGGGGCGACGAAACGCCAACGGCAAAAACGACTGCAGCAGCCGCTTGGCATCCGCGCGCGGGTCGGCCGATTCCACGCGGAGCCAGTCCCCCTTATAGCGCGACTTCTGCGGCAGGTCGCCAAACAGATTCAAGTAGCCCGCCGCCGGAAAGGGATCCAGCGGACCTTCAATCTCCAGCCATTCGATGGCCAATCCCGGCCCGGTGTACTGGTCGAGCGGCTTACCTTGGCTCAGCTTGCGGTCGGCAAATTGACGCTCGGTCGGCAACGACCAACCCAGCACGTCAACCAAATCGTTGTTCGCCAGATCACATTCCTGCTCGAGAACGGTCGCCTTGTCGGGAGCCGCGTCGCGCACCGCGAGTACGCTATTACCGTCGCGTCCCCAAGCCTTGCCTGCCGAAAACCGCACCGGCAACGGCTGGCCCTCCGTCCCCACGGCAAACACCGAAGCACGCACCACATAGCGACCGGGTTGCGGAACAGTGGCCGTGCCGATCGGAATGTGCCCGTAGGGAATCGCGTGCAAGATCAGCGCGTCACCAGCCACCCGCAAGGAGACTCCGGGCATGGCGTTCTTCGACTTGGCCAGAACTTCGCGCCCTGTGAGGCGCGTCTTAATCTTCGTCGGCTCCTGCCGCGGGATCACCGCCTTCAACGCCTTCTCGGCCGCATCCTGATACCGCAACAAATGCACGGAGGAGACATCCAGAACCTCGCTCACATTATCGAACCCCGCCGCGACCGTATCCTCGGGCAGCAGATCTCTGACCGATACTTGCTGACCCAGCAAATCGCGGAGGGTCGTTTCGTATTCCGTAATGTTCAACCGGCGCAGTACCACGCGGCCATCCACCTGCTGCTGAGCGAACGACGTCGCGTGCAATCGCTGCCGCAACCATTCGGACATCCGCTGGCGTTCCGCGGGCGCGGGTTGCGGTTCGCCCTTGGGCGGCATCTGGCCGAGTCGCAATTTGTCGTACACCGGAATCCACCGCGCAAAATCCTCGTCCTTGGTGGAGAGCGATTCCAACGACAACTTCGCCGTGGCCGTGGCGTTATCGTGACAACCCAAACAGTACTTCTTCAGGAATCCGCTGAACTCGGTTCGACCTTGCTCCGTGACGGTCGGTTCGCCGGCCAGTCCGCAACAAGGGCACACCATGATGAGAACGAGAGACGCCGCAGCAATGAACAGCGCGTGCATTCGTTTCCGAAGTAAGTCGAGCATACTGAGAGATCCACCTGAACTGATCTGGGAGCGCCTTCAGGTTCATGAGGTGGCCATTTTATCAGACGGCGGGCTGTAATCTAAGCACTAATGCCGAAAAATCGCAGTGGCCTGTAGGATGGGCACTCTTGCCCGTCTTCGCGGTAATCCACGACATTCCTCTGACAATCCAAATCGCAACATCAAATCAAAAGAGACGGGCAAGAGTGCCCATCTTACGACGAAGAATCGGTGGGCTAGCGCCCCGCGGCTGATTTGGTCTGTCCTCATGCAACCGATACTCCTCAAAGAACGACATCAGCCGCCGAGTCTCCACTCGGCGGCTGATGTCTCAGGCAACACGCGAACTAACTCCGTTACGGATAGAACGGGCTCGAAGCCGGCTGGCCGAAACCCGAAGAGGGCTGGCCATACCCGGGTTGTGATACTCCGAATCCCGACATTCCCTGCCCCGACATCCCCTGGCCCAAATATCCAGGGTACTGCTGACCGAATCCGCCCATCGGTTGCGAATAGGACGATCCCGGCTGGCCATACCCCGAATAAGAGGGCTGGCCGAACGACTGGCTGGGGTAGCCCGAATTCATCGACGGACCATACTGATTCGGCATGTAGGGAGTCATCTGGCTGGGGCCATACTGATTCTGAAAGCTGGACGGCCCGAACTGGCTGCCATAGCCCCCGCCGAATCCGCCGCCCGAGGGCATCCCATAGGCCGGGCTGGAGTAGCTTGAACCCAGGTACTGATTGCCGCTCCCGTAGCCGCCGTACGTACTGTCATAGCCACCGTAATAGGTGCTGTAGGCAGGCATCCCATACGATTGCGATTGCAGACCACAGCGGCCGTTGCGGCATGAGCTGCCTCCAAAAGATTGTCCGTAACCCGGATAGCCGTAGCTGTTCGAGTAACCATACGGCAACTGGGCCGTCTTCAACGATTGCTCGTTGGCTGCCTGTGCGGAGCTGCCTGCGAGTGCCAGTCCCAGGAGTGCCGCAGCAGTTAAGGAAAAGAATTTCGTCATGATTTTGTTCCGAAGCTCGTGCGTCATTCGGAAGAAGTGGCGTACGTGCTGCCTGCATCCTGGTAATTGAGCGGGTGCTGACTCGTCAGTCTCACTGAGAGGCCGGTGCAGGAGACTAACGCACTTCCTGCGCCCGATTTGTCTTCGAGTTGATTTTTACCGCAGAGTACCGTGAATCTTTTTGATCCATCCCGCTACAGTATGAAGATGTAACGGAAATGCCGGGTTTTCTGGCTTCTTAAACCAATGAAAGAGCGTTGAGTACGACGATCCAAACCGGCGAGACCCGATTTCAGCCACGATACGGCACATCGCAGGTTGTAAAAAGTGCAAGAACAACAGAGGGAATGGATATTCTTACAAAGCCTCCGTAGCCACGCTCGCCAGAGCGTGGGCCGACACGCGATGATAGATTACTCGACTGAACCCACGGTCTGGCGACCGTGGCTACAAACCGCACCGCGCCTGTGGGAGTTCACTCATGTCTGCTCGCTTGTTGACCGCTATCGGCTTCTGCTTCCTCTTCACCCTGCAACCCATCCAAGCCGAACCTCCCACCCGCCGCTGGCTCTACCTGCAACAAAATCTGCAAGTCGCCGAAAACCTCCCCAAGATCGAAGACATCCTCCGCCGGTCCGCCAAGGTCGGCTACAACGGCGTCGTCCTGGCCGACTATAAACTCAATGTCCTCGACCGAGTCCCCAAGCACTACTTCCAGAACGCCGAACGCTTCAAATCCCTCTGCGAAGAATTGAAGCTCGAGATCATCCCCACGGTCACCCCCTTCGGCTACAGCTCCGGCATCCTGGCCCACGACGCTAATCTCGCCGAGGCCCTCCCCGTCAAGAACGCTCCATTTATTGTGCGCGATGATGTCGGACTGCAAGTCGACGGCAACAAGAATCTCGTCCCGGGCAGCTTTGAAGAGTTTAAAGGAGATCAATTCGCCGGCTGGCGTTTTCAAGACGAACCCGGTGCCGGAACCTACGTCGACACCAAGGTCACCCATGGGGGCAAGGCCGCCCTGCGAATCGAAAACGCCGCCGGAGCATCCGGTAACCGTCGCATCCACAAACGCATCGGCTCACGCCGCTGGACTCAGTTTCATGCGTCAGTCTGGATCAAGACCCAGGACTTCGAATCGGCCGGTGAAACCAAGATGTTCGCCATGAACCCCGAGGGCCGGGTCCTCTCACACAGCAACCTCGGAGTCCAACGGACCCAGGACTGGACGCAGCACCACGCCGTCTTTAACAGTCTCGATGGCGACTACATCAATTTTTACGTCGGCACATGGGACTGCCAGGGAGGCAAACTGTGGATGGACGACGTGCAACTGGTCGAAGAGCCGTTCGTCAACCTGGTCCGCCGCCCCGGCTGCCCGCTGGTGGTCCAGAACGCCGATGGCACCAAGACCTATGAAGAAGGCCACGACTACGTCCCCCTGGCCGACCCACAACTGGGCACCGTCCCGTATGCCGGTGAGTTCAACATCTATCACGTCCCGCCGCAGCTCAAGTTTCCGAAGGATTCACGCATCCAGAACGGCCAGCAACTGCAGGTCAGCTTCTATCACGCCGTCACGATCTACGATAATCAAGTCCCATGCTCGCTCAGCGAACCCAAGGTGTTTGAAGTGGTCGACCATCAAATCCGCCGAGTCCAAAAGCTCTTCGCCCCCAAAACATTCTTCCTCAGCCACGACGAAATCCGAGTCGCCAACTGGAGCCAACCGGAACAACAAGCCGGGAAAAAGGCCGGCGAGGTCCTCGCCGAAAACGTGCGACGCTGCGTAAAGATCATTCGCGAGATCAACCCCGAAGCTCAGTTGTGCATCTGGAGCGACATGTTCGACCCCCACCACAACGCGGTCAAAACGTTCTATCTTGTGAATGGCGACCTGGCCGGTTCCTGGGAAGGCCTTCCCAAAGACATGTCGGTGATCAACTGGAACAGCGGCAAGCCCGACAAGAGCCTCCCCTTCTTCGCCAACCGCGGCCACTCGCAAGTCCTGGCCGGCTACTACGACGGAGCCCCGGAAGACATCCGCAAATGGCAAGCCGCCGGCAGGGGCCTGAAGGGCATCAACGGAGCCATGTACACGACATGGAAATCCAACTTCACCGACCTGGAGAAATTCGCCGAAGCCGCATGGGGTGGTACGACAGCGAAGTGACGAAGGGTAATTCGATTTAAGAGTTTTTTAGCCACGGATTAACACAGATGAAACACGGATTGAGACAAGGTAAAAGGCGAGCTGCCGAAGAAATTAGACAGGTGAGCCCCGTCCCGTGAGGGCGGGAGTGGGGTTGCGACTCTGATTGGCTAAAGACGTCGTTTAATGCCAGATTTGAAGCGGCAGTCGCTACCCTACCCCCGCCCTCCCGGGACGGAGCTCACCAGCACAATTTATTTGGCGCCAGATCTAACTAGCAGCGCGCGTCCCGCACAACAACCCATCGCAAACGCTGACCCAATCCGTGTTTCATCCGTGTTAATCCGTGGCTAAAACTCTTCGTAATTTGATTTCAACCATCGGTCATTTCCAAACGGCACCCTCTTCGCCATCCAGCCTCAAAGTCAAACACTTGGCACTCCCACCCGACTTCAAAAACTCATCCAGCGGAGTCGCGTGCGTCTGATATCCGTGGGCCTGCAGATCGGCCTCCAATTGCGGGCAACCGCTATTCATGACGACATGCTTGCCAACCACAACGGCATTGCAAGCAAACCGAGTCGCCTCGTCATCACCGACCGGAATCAGCGTCGGCACGGCATTTTCGATGGCACTCCGCCCGTAAGCGTCAAACGCGGCCGGATAGTACAACGCCTCAGTCGGACTCAGCGGACAAAAGCAGGTATCCAGATGGTAGTATCGCTCGTCCACTAACTGCAGCGGAATGACCCGGCAGTGCAAATCCTTCCCCAGCCACTGCAGCGCGTGGGCATCACTCCGCACGATATAGCCGCCGAACAGGGTCTCACCGCAATACAGCGCATCACCGGCCCCTTCGAAATTCCAGGGCTCCGGCGGCAGGCGGGTTTCAAACGCATGAACCTGAAACCAGGCATCATTGACAGGAGTCTCACCCTGCCGCGGACCATGCCGAAAGCGAGACAGGTAAGCTCGATCCTTCCAGATCAGCGCAGCATTCGCGGTAAACACCAGATCGGGCAGACCGGGCACGGGATCCATTAACTCAATCGTGGCCCCGACGCTTTCCAGCAACGCCTTCAGATCACGCCACTGTTGCCGGGCCGTCGTGTAGTCGGCATTGATCTCTTTGTGCATCCAGGGATTGATTTCATATTCAATCCCAAAGTAATCGGGAGGGCACATCAGTATTCGCGGCTGTGGATGATCCATCATCTTGCCTCCCATAAGTCCCATCCGTCCCATAAGTCCTATAAGTCCCATGCATCTTACGGGACTTATAGGACGGATGGGACTTATGGGACAAATGCCATACAGAACTGCCCATCACGCCAGGATCTTCTGCACCACTTTCCCCGACACATCCGTCAAACGGAAATCGCGGCCCTGGAACTTATAGGTCAGCCGTTCGTGGTCAATTCCAAACAACCGCAAGATCGTCGCGTGGAAATCATGCACATGGAAAATATCGTGCACTGCCGAGTACCCCAGGTCATCGGTCGCCCCGTACGACATCCCACCCTTAATTCCGCCACCCGCCATCCACATCGAAAATCCCTTGATGTGATGGTCGCGGCCATTCCCCTGGGCCATCGGAGTTCGGCCAAACTCGCCACCCCACACGATCAACGTATCCTTCAACATGCCGCGTTGTTTCAAATCCTTGATCAA
>JAQGHS010001001.1 GCA_028291605.1 Planctomycetaceae bacterium
GTCTAAACGTTCAACAAGTTCAAACGTCCGGGCTCTCCCCCCGCGATCATCACCACGCGAACTGTCACCATTCAGCCGGAATAGATCCCTCACCCTCACCCCTCAGGGGCACCAATATGAAAACAACCAAACGCAAGGCACCAGGTGCAGCCAAAACTGAGCCGGACGACCTTAAGGAATGGCTCGTTATTGACGGGGCAAAAGTCATCTACCGCGGCGAAGACTGCATTGCAGCAATTGCAGTGATCGAAAAGCGACGGCTGCCATCGACGGCCCTTTGGCAGTCAAGTCGCTACATCGCCGAGGTGATGCGTGATTTTGCTTCAAAAGCAGCGACGCGCACCATTCTAAAGCCGTTCCGAGTAATGGATGACAATGGCTTCCTGTTGTACGCGAGTGACACCAAGTGGGAAGCTTGGGCGTTCCGAAACGGCCACGGATCCGGGAACGTCTTCAAGCTCCAGTCCAACATGAAAATGAAGCCGGTAAAGCTCCCGCCCCTTCCTAGATCGGGCGACTAGTGGCGATTCTCGGGACCTGATTTCCGCCGGCCGGCACCTCGCCCCGGCGGTTTTTCTTTCCGGTATTTCGTGAGCCAGTTCGAGGTTACAGGCGTTTACATAGCATCGGCCCGGAAACTCCCGACGGCCGTTCATCCCAGTCAATCAGGAGAGCGAACCCATGTCAGACAAGACGATCATCGCTTGGACAACAAGAACGTGGAATCCGTGGCGAGGCTGCACGAAGATCAGCGCAGGCTGTAAGAACTGCTACATGTTCACGGCTCAGGAGCGATACGGCCGCAACCCGAAAGAGGTCGTGAGAACCAAGACATGGGGCGACCCGCTCAAGTGGCAACGTCTGGCAGCGGCAGCCGGCGAAACTGAAATGGTCTTCACCTGCTCCTGGTCGGACTGGTTCCACGCGGACGCTGACGAGTGGCGCGATGAGGCATGGGCCCTGGTCCGTCGCTGCCCGAATCTCCAGTTCCAGATCCTCACGAAACGGTCGGACCGCATCGAAGCTCACCTGCCGGCCGACTGGGGGGAGGGATACCCGAACGTCTGGCTCGGCGTGTCGATCGAGTCCGACGAGTACACGTTCCGAGCCGATGAACTCCGGGACATTCCTGCAGCGGTCCGATTTATATCTGCCGAACCGTTGCTGAACCCGCTCACGTCCCTCAACCTGACGAACATCGATTGGCTGATCGTTGGCGGCGAGTCCGGCCCGGGCTGGCGGCCGATGGACCACGCATGGGCGATCGAGCTGCAGGAGAAGTGCTCCGCGAGCGGGACCGCGTTCTTCTTCAAGCAGTCAGCCGCCCCGAGGACCGAGATGGGAATTGAGCTCAATGGAAAGATAGCTCGCGAGTTTCCGATTCCGCGGGTTGTGCCGCAAGTCGCCTGAAATGTCCTACCACTTTAGGCCTCGAATACCACGGCCGAACGCGATTCCGCGATACTGAACGGTACTCATTGATTGCGATTGTGTCGCGCGTTATACTTGGAAAAATACAGCAAATCACGCTGAAACACGTTTTTTACTCTGTTGCCTCGAAAACTAGTGTGGGTGCAAGCTCACCGGGAGTTCGAATCTCCCCCTCTCCGCTTTAAACATAATAGCCGAAACGATTTACGTTACCTTCCGGCGGTCGGAAGTGCTGCTCAAAGCATCTGGATAAAACAGTAGTACTACTGTTTTTACGGAAGGGAGCGGCACTGTGGCTAACGTCACATCCACGCGGCGGACTCGCAAACCGCCGAAATACTGCCTGCACAAGGCCACTGGGCAAGCCTATGTGCGTCTTAATGGCCGCGACCATTACCTCGGAAAGCACGGCAGCTCTGAGTCGCTTCAGAAATACAGCGCCTTAATTGCTGAAGATGCTGCGGGTGCCGTGATCGTCAACGCGACCCGCGCAACGCCGCAATCCGGCCTTTCGATCACCGAGATCATTCTCGCCTATCGAAAACATGCCGCAAAGTACTACGTAAAGGACGGCAAGCCGACTGACGAAGTCGCTTGCATCAAATCGGCGCTCCGAGATCTTCTGAATCTCTATCCCGATCTCCCAGCAGACAACTTCGGGCCAATCGCGATGAAGGCAGTCCGCCAAAAAATGGTCGAAGCCGGGTGGACACGGCGATTTTGCAACCAAAGTGTCGGACGAATCCGCCGAATGTTCAAATGGGCGGTTGAAAACGAACTGATCGAACCAACCGTGCTACTGAAACTCCAGGCCGTAGCTCCCTTGATGCCCGGCCGGTCCGAAGCGCGCGAGCATATACCGCGGCATTCCGTTCCCCAAGAGACGATCGACAAGATCAAGCTCAAAGTTCCGGAACGAACGCGTGATATGATGGACCTGTGGCTCTTGACTGGGGCGCGGCCGGGAGAGTTGTTAAAACTCACCCCCGAAATGATCGATCGCAAGACCTATAAGTCGAAAGGTGTCTGGGTCGCGGAACTGAAAGACCACAAAACCGCCTACCGTGGCAAACAGCGGATTTTGGTTTTCGGCAAGAAAGCTCAGTCGATATTGAAGAGATACATGAATGTGGACCAATCAAGGCGGCTGTTCAATGTGACGCGGGCGACAATCAGTCACTCGATGAAAGCGGCTTGCGAAGAACTCGGAATACCGGTTGTCACACCACATTGGCTACGTCACACGGCGGCGACACGGGTCAGGCGGAACTTTGGTCTCGACGCGGCACAAGTGACACTCGGACACTCGAAAGCAGATATCACCGAGCTATATGCTGGGCTGGATTTGGAAAAAGCGATTCAGGTTGCTTGCGATGAAGGCTGAGTGGCTTTCAACACAAGAACGAATAAGAAACAGGATTCTTGCCAACGAGCGTTCCAATCCCGTTGAACTCTTCAGTCGAACGCGTTGACGCATTGGTATGAGCGACCGGGAGGCCCCTCGATGTCACGATTGATCTCCGCCTTTGAGATCGAGTTGTGTTCATACCTTCTTCAGAACGTCCTTGACGCCTGTCAGAATGCTGGCGTCCAGAAGGTGTTAGAAGAAGACTTGGGCGACGATCATCCCCTGACCATTTACTTGGAGCTCGTTGGCGAATTGGATCCTAGCCCATCGACACTCCGAGCGATTGTTCTCAGCAACAACGATCTGCACGACTTGGATGTCGCCACCCACGAATTACTGGTGAGGCAGCGGTGGCAAGTTCATTCGGCTGTGCATCGCAGAAGAAGTCGTTGCGTATTGGAAGTACGTCAGATGATGTCGGAAGAGGAAGCGAAACTCTTATCGAAGCAGGCGTCGATATTTGCGAAGGCGCTCGAAACACCGAGGCTTTCATTGGCTGACGGCATAACGACCTTAATCGATTGGATTATTAAGCTGCGCCAATGGAGAGAGGACCTGGAACAGCTGGCGAACCGACCGTTCGCCGAAACCGACGGACAATCACTGCCTAAGCCGGAATTGCAGGGTGAACACTCGGCGACTGCACCTGCCGCGCCAGGACTTCCTGGCAGACTGCCAAACCCGCAGAGCAAACAAATTGCTGACATCGCGAACGAGTTACGGAAACAAACTCCTCAAAAAACTTGGCCTCAAATCGCGAAACACATTGCCGAAACGTTGGCAGCATCTGACAGCACCTCGCAAAAAACATACGACAGCGAGCAAATTCGGTCCTTATACCGCGAATACTATGGAGATAAAGCTCTCAAGAAAAAAATGCGGGGATAAAC
>JAQGHS010001008.1 GCA_028291605.1 Planctomycetaceae bacterium
CAGGTCGGCGTCCGCCGGAGTCTTTTTATTAACAACGAAGCCTCCGGCGGACGCCGAGCTAAAGATCGTCTTAGGCTCGGCGGGAGCCTCGCCCCCCCATTATCTGACTCATTTACCGCGCGGGAGCATACTCGACACCGAGTAGTTTATAGAAATCTTTCAGGCCAGCCAGCTCTTTCGTAACCCGTTCGCTCGGCGCCGGAAACACAACCTTGCGTGGTGCAGATAGCGCAACAAGCTGCGGGATATCGAACGCCTCAAGTAACCCAAAGCAGAATAGCTCGGGAGTCTCATTGACCATCTTGTTTTGTTCGATGATCTCTTTCAAACTGCCGAACGATTTGTGCAATTGAATTTCGGCAATGGACTGGGATTGAACGGCCGCGGCGCACAATGCCATCAGGCTTGTTCGCGGTCCATGTGATTGGATGGTGACGGGTTCACGCGGATGTGCCGCATATTGCCAGTCGGCGACTGCCGCCAGTTGGGCCGCTTGAACGCCCAGCGGACGGTCTCCCACTGTCGAGACCAGCAAGGCGTAAAGAAAGTCGCTTTTACCAAGGGCTGATTCGCCCATGTAAAACGGGTCGACAGCGATGACTCGTTGTTGAGCTTTCAGAAGTGACTGGACCTCGGCCTGCAACGTCTTGCGGCCAGCATCTCCGATGAGGATTGTGGTTCCGACTGCCGCAGATGGAGTGAACTCGACAGCCGATAACGACCACTGCTGTTGCAGGTCCAGCTTCCAGACGACCATGCTCGTCTCCCCCACGGTCTCTTTGGAGACTGTCTCAGCGGTGGCGGTCAGAGGCTTGTATCGGAGAATGCTCTTCAATGTTTCTCGTCGTGATGTCTGCCATTCGGCAATCGCCTCGCGCGTGACGGGCAGCGCCGGATTCCGCGGCAAGTCGCGCATCGCATTCACAGCCAGGCTATGCAGCGTGGCGTTGCCTTCGGGCAGGGGCACATTCAAGTCCGACTTGGATTTGACCTCGTCGCCGGAAGGAATCTCGTGCGCGTCGTAGGTCGTCCCGGCGAAGAAGTGATCGCCCAGCATGCGGTAATGAGCTTCGCGATTTTCCTGTCCGTAGTTGTGGTCGCCGGGAATCTCATTGACGTGAGTCCGCAGATTGGCCTCTTTCCCATAGAGCTTGAATACCGGCTCCGCGGCAGCCAGCAACGGCGGCAAGGCATTGGCGGCGACAAAGCAGCAGTTGTCCTTGGCGTTATACGTGAGCAAGGTCGGACGGGGAGCCAGCAGGGCAGTCAGATGGGTGTAGTCTGCAGTCAGACCCAAGTCGACAGGTTGCTGTTCCGAATCCCCCAGATCCGCAGTGACGCCAATCCGCGTCAGCAAACTCGAATAACCGGCGACCGGATTCGAAAGCGTAACTCGGGTGTCGAGTGAGCTGATGAAAATCGTCTGCCACCCTCCGCCCGACAGGCCGGACACCGCGACGCGTGTGGGATCGGCATTGGGCTGAGACAATAGTACATCGAGTCCACGTTTCATCGACAGATAGAACGGGGCCAGGCCACTCGTTCCGCACAGATCGAGCTGATTCAAGCGATAATGGGCATAGTCCGGCAACGCGAATTGGCCCATAAAGAGCCATTCGGGATTTAAGGAGATAATGCCCCGTTTGGCCTGGTTGATGCACCTCAGTTGCTTGTAATCGGCCGCCTTCCCGTTGCGATCGTGGCCATTCACATTGAGCGCCACCGGCATGCGTTCGGACATTTTTTCCGGCAGGTACAGTACCGCCGGAATCCACAGGCCCGGGAGTGCCTCATACCGCAATTTGCGAATCTTGTATCCCGGTCCGCCAGCCATGTCGTCCAGATACTCAACGCCCAATTTCGCATCGCGCCAGGCCGCAGCCTGACCGCGATAAACGGTCTTGGCGAGAGTCTCTTCACGCAGTTTCTTGGCATAGGCTTCCCAGTCCGCGAGAGTCGAGATAGGCGGCATCTTGGGCACGCGTGCGGCACAAAAGGCTTGCGTTTCTTTCAGGGCTGCTTCGGGAGCTAAGCCAGACTTTTCCAGCCACGTGGTGATGGTCTCGGGTGGAACGTCAGCAAACGCAGTGGACGTCCCTGTGCGAACTAGCACGCTGAGCAACAGCAATGCCCGGACGACGAGACCAAGAGGACGGCGGGGACTTATTGGGCTCATGGGAGGATTCCCTTCGATGAATGGCTTCGGGCGCAGCAATTTCATCGTGGATGATTAATCTCAGCACGCGAAGATTGCAACGCATCAACGGAAATTTGAATGTCGAGAGTGTCGGTGTATTACGGCTGCCGGTTAGAATACAACTGACTGGTCCGTTGCACCACAACCTGCAGGAACCGCCATGACCGCGCCGGCTCACGATGCCAAGTCGCCCCGCTTCTCGGAAGAAATCGAGGTGGCAGGGCATATCATCGACAGTCTGATTCTGCCCAAAATCCTGGACGAAATCATGATGCTGGGTGGTCGCTATAAGATCGACGACATTCAGATCGGCCAGGAACGGGACGACCCCAGCCGGGCCCGGTTGCAGGTGATGGCCGATTCGTCAGCACAACTCCAGAAGATTCTCGCGTCGATCAGCCGTCACGGAGCCGTTCCAATCGATGATCGCGACTGCGTGCTGGTCGCGGCTGATATGGATGGTGCCTTTCCGGAAGGTTTTTATTGCACCACCAATCAGGAAACCGAAGTCCGGCTGGATGGGGAATGGATGCAGTTGGAACTGCCCGAGATGGACTGCGGACTGCGAGTGGATGTGGCCTCCAGAACCGTCACCACGGTCCCGATGACCGACGTCAAACAAGGTGAGATGATCGTCATCGGACATCAGGGGGTGCGGGTCGAACCGCAGGAACCCGACCGCAGCGAGCATGACGCGTTTTCATTCATGAACAGCACAGTTTCCAGTGAGAAACCGAAAGGCGTCACGCTCCGTGAAATCGCTGCCGAGATGCGGAAAGCCAAGGCTGGAAATGGCCGCATTCTGATTGTCGCTGGCCCGGCTGTCGTCCATACGGGTAGCCGCGATCATCTCAGTAAGCTGATCCAGGCCGGATATGTCAACGTGTTGTTCGCGGGAAATGCTCTCGCCACGCACGACATGGAACAATCGCTGTTTGGAACCAGCCTGGGGGTCTCGATGGCCGAAGGACGGTCAACCGAAGGAGGCCACGAACACCACTTGCGGACGATCAATCGCATTCGCCGGCTGGGGGGGATCAAGCAGGCGGTCCACGCCGGTGTCATTACGTCAGGGATCATGTACGAGTGCGTGCAACAGAACGTCCCTTTTGTGTTGTGTGGCAGTATCCGCGACGACGGACCGCTACCGGATGTCATTACTGATGCCTTGGAATCGCAGCGAGTCATGCGGCAGCATGTGCCGGGGATTACGTTTTGCCTGATGGTGGCCACGACCCTGCATTCGATCGCCGTGGGCAACATTTTGCCGGCCCGCGTCAAGGTGGTCTGCGTTGACATCAACCCGGCCACGGTGACGAAACTCGGCGATCGCGGGACGTTTCAAACAGTGGGGTTGGTCACCGACGTCGAGCCGTTCTTCCGAGTGCTCGTCCAGGAATTAGGGTTGCTGTAGGCGATAGAGAGTTCTCGTAATGCACTTGGTGGTCCCTCTCTCCAACATGGCACCCTCGCGCATTGTTGCCTGGCTGATCTGCTTCAGTCTGTCGATGGTGCAGCGTGTTGATGCTCAGCAATCGACCCCGCCAAAACCGGCCATTTCCGCGGTCCAGCGGCTTTCGTTGCCGAGCGCTGCGGAAACCGAACTGCCCTACAATCAGCTTCCGATCAGCTATTTGCAAACCACTCCACGTGATCCTGTCACGAAGTTGCTGCAACGGCTTGAACGGAAGGAAGTCACGCTGGAAAAGTCCGGGTCCTCGGGCGTCTTGAAGCACCTGCTACGCGAGTTGCGAGTCCCGGTCTCGTCGCAGCTGCTGGTGTTTTCCAAATCATCAGCACAGGCCAAATTGATCACACCGGCGACACCTCGGGCTGTTTATTTCAATGATGATGTGTATGTCGGCTGGGTGCCGGGTAGTTCGCTGATAGAGATCTCTGCCGCCGATCCCGATCTGGGGGGCACGTTCTACAGCCTGCTGCAACCTGAGGGTGGTGAGGTGCAACTGCGGCGGGATGAATCGTGCCTGTTGTGCCATCTGACGCGCAGCACTCTGCGTGTCCCCGGCCACCTGGTGCGATCCTTTACGACGGACTCGCTGGGAAATCTGCAGACGGGATGGTCGCGGATCACCCATGCGACTGCTTACGAAGAACGCTGGGCTGGATGGTATGTCACCGGGCCAGCCGATTCGTTGCAACACTTGGGGAATGTCTTCGGAACTTCCTCCAAACCCGGCCAGAAACTGTCGGCGCCACCCGGTCCATTCAATATCGCCAAAGCTTGCGACCTGAAGGACTATCTGTCGGCCGAAAGCGATGTCTTGCCGCACTTGGTCCTGGACCATCAGGCCCACGGACACAACTTGATCACTCGACTGAATTATGAGGCCCGACTGAAGAAACCGATCACCGCGCTCGAGCCGTTGGTGAGGTATCTGTTGTTTCTTGACGAAGCATCGCTATCCGCACCGGTCGTCGGAAAGGCCGACTACCGCCGCTGGTTCGAAGAGCAAGGTCCCCGCGATCCAGCGCAACGTTCGTTGCGCGAGTTCGATCTGCAAACGCGGTTGTTCAAATACCGGTTGAGCTATCTCGTGAGTTCTCCTGCGTTCGCAGCGCTGCCGGACCAGCCTCGCGCAGCGGTTTGGCAGCGGATTAAAGAGGTCCTAACAACGACCGCGACTAATTCCCAACCGACGGTGATTCCGCCTGCCGAACGACATGCGATCTTGGAAATCGTCCGAGCAACGGTAAAGGGGCTGCCGGAGGGCTGGTAACGCGAGGGGTCGAGTCTGGTGTGATGAAAAGCGGCGAAAAGCGGGAGTGTTTTGGTAGTCAGGTTGGTCGGAAATCTGTTTCACATTCCAGTCGCGATTTTGAATGAATACCCCAACGGGGTTATGTATCATAGCCCAGGGTTGCCCGCTCCTGCGGGCTACCCTGGGTGTCGCCCCAAGCGGTGGTCCTACCCTGAATGGGTTGCTGTTCGCGATTCCCCGAAGACCGAAGAAGTAACCCTTTCAGGGTAAATGTCGATCTGGATTGATTACCCAGGGTAGCCCGCGGGAGCGGGCAACCCTGGGCTATGATACATATCCCCTTCAGGGAATTTATTCAGCTGACTAGCGTTACAAAACTCGTGGCCCCGACCCCGATGTGATATTTTACCGACGCTGGCAGCGTCGGCCACGACGGTCACTCTTTGACTTGCTTCACCAGCTTATGGACGGAGGCCGCAATTCGGTCTTCGATATCTCCCGCCCAGCGATAGGCCGGACGGCCGTATTCGAACAGGTTTGAGCCCCCCTCGTAGCCCCCCTCTTCCCAGACCCGGCGCGAGGGGATGTAGGAGATCATGTCGTCGGCATAGCCGCAAACCCAGGTACCGGGCCCGAATTCGGTCTTGAACCGCAGGGCATAGTCCACGACAGTCTCGGCACCCATGCCGATTACCAGCATTTCCTTACCGAGCTGCCAGGCATGAATCGGGTAGGGATAGGCCGATTCGAACTTGCCGCCGGCGTCCAGTTTTTTCAGCAGTCGCGTGGACCAGCGTTGCTTGATGCCAGTGCCATCCTTTTTCAGAGCTTCCAGTTCCTCTCGCGGAACCACAGACAAGTAAGCCAGGTCAATGATTTCGAAGGCCGTTTTGAGTCCCCCCGAAATTGGCTTCAAGGGTTGTTTGAGAGCTTCTTCCACTCCCACGGCCAGCATGTGGCCGTACTTCTCGCACAGTTCGACCTTGCGACGGGGCAGAGGGTTCTGATCGCCGCCGCACGTATTGACGAACATGGCCGTCGCGCCCGGATGATTCTTTTCTAACTCCACTTGGGCGAATCCAGGATAGTCTCCGCACCACGTGAGGAAGCTGAGCGTTGTCGGATGGCAGGCGTATCCAAACAGAATGGCTTCGAGTGCTCCGTCAGGGCGCGTCACGGTCAGCACCGGGACGGTATGGTCGACCGGGCCGACCAGCGGCGTGCCCTTTTCGAGGAGAGCTGCGACGTCGGCTTCACGGTTGTTGCGGCGATTGACGGCGAATGTGGCCCGACCTTCGCCCATCTGCAAATTGGCCGGAGCCAGTTTTTTTAACGCCTCGCCCACCATCTCGACCGTCTTGACCACCATCTGTGCGGTGTATTCTTCGACGAGCTTTTCTTGAGCTTCTTCCACCGGGTAATAGTCGATCAGGTCGTCACCCAGCCGCGGCCCGCAGTGGTTGTGCGAGAACGTGAACATGACCTGATGTCGTTCGATCCCGTACTTGGTCTTCAATTGCTCGAAGACCGGATCGCTCATCAACTTCGGGACACCTTGAAAATCGCTGGTGATCAGGACCGCCTTGTGGCCGGCGTTGTCTTCAAGGGCCAGGGCCTTCATCCACAGATCGTGTAGTTTGCCATCGGGCGCTCGCTTCGAACCGTAGCCCGCCAGCCAGACCGATTTCTCGGGGGTGATCACGGCCTTGGCGACTCCCGCCTTCCAACCCGCTGGTTTCTCCTCTGCGCTGATGGGACGGCTGCCGATCAAGGTGGCCATTACCAGTAAAGCTGCGGCGTCCGTGGTGTGTCCGAGAAACTGCCGTCGAGTCACTGCCTGATTCATGGTTTGCTCCGGTGGGATGTCAACAGTGTGGCGTGCCGAATGAGCGCTGTTTCGAGGGATGTTTTACGTACTATAAGCGCTGTGACGCCGGTTCTGTAGCCTGACTCTCTGAGTCGGAGCTTCTTCGTTGTAATGCTCCCGACTCGGAGAGTCAGGCTACAGAAAGAACACGTTTCGGCGGAATCCTCCCCTTTCAAGCAAGGACTCCCTTTACGACTTCCCCATGGATATCGGTCAGTCGGAAGTCGCGTCCCTGATAACGGTAAGTCAGCCGCGTGTGATCGACACCCATGAGGTGCAGGATCGTTGCGTTGAAGTCATGCACATGGACGGGATCTCGAGTGATGTTGTAGCAGTAGTCATCGGTTTCGCCGTACGTGGTACCGGTCTTCACACCGGCCCCCGCCAGCAGCACGGTGTAACAGCGCGGGTGATGATCGCGGCCATAGTCGGTGTCGGTCAGGCCGCCTTGAGAATAGACCGTGCGGCCGAATTCGCCGCCCCAGACAATCAACGTATCCTTCAACAAACCGCGTTGCTTCAGATCCTTGATTAACGCGGCAGTGGGCTGATCTGTGTCGCGGCATTGGCCGCGGATCGCCCCGGGCAGACCGCCATGATGGTCCCAGCCCATGTGAAACAGTTGCACGAAGCGGACGTCGCGTTCTGCCAGACGACGTGCCAGCAGGCAGTTCGCTGCATAGCTTCCAGGGCGTTTGACGTCGGGGCCGTACTGATCGAGGACATGCTGCGGTTCGGTCGAGACATCCAGCAGTTCCGGCACGCTGGTTTGCATGCGGAAGGCCATCTCGTACTGGGCGATGCGGGTCTGAGTTTCGGGGTCGCCGATCTTGGAAAAATGCTGCTGGTTCAAGGCTGACAGGCGATCCAGGGTATTCCGTCGCGAAGTCCGGTCGATCCCCGGCGGGTTTGAGAGATACAGAACCGCGTCACCCTTGTTGCGGAATTTCACCCCCTGGTGCTTGGAGGGCAGGAATCCAGAGCCCCACAAGCGGTCATAGAGGGGCTGGTCGTCGGGGCGGCCGCTGCCGAAGGACGTCAGCACGACATAGGCCGGTAGGTCCTGGTTCTCACTGCCCAGCCCATAGCTGGCCCACGAACCGCTGCTGGGACGTCCGGCAAGTTGCGAGCCCGTCTGGCTGAAGGTGATTGCCGGATCGTGGTTGATGGCCTCGGTGTGTAAGGACCGGATCATGCAGAACTCGTCGGCAATGCTTGCCATGTGCGGCATGATCTCACTCATCCACAGGCCACCCTGGCCATGTTGAGCGAACTTGAAAATGGTGGGAGCCACGGGGAACTTGGCCTGACCCGAGGTCATCGTCGTCAGTCGCTGACCACGCCGGATCGATTCGGGAAGATCCTCGCCACGATGCTTGGCCACCTCGGGTTTCCAGTCGAAGAGGTCCATCTGCGAGGGAGCTCCCGACTGATACAGATAGATGATCCGCTTCGCTTTGGGGAGATGATGTGGCAAGCCCGGCAGCCCGATTGCCGGTGCTGGCACAGCAGTTTCGGCCCGAGCTGTTGTGGGCAGCAACGAACTCAAAGCGGCCGCGCCCAAGGCCACGCCTGTGTCTTTCAGAAACAGGCGGCGATTAAGAACGTCCTGGAGGGCAAACGGGTTTCGCATGGTAGATCCTGCCTCTCAGCCGGCACGCGTTAGCGTCCGGTTCGAATTCAATATCAAGCTGGTAGTCATTCCGAACCGTGGGCTAACGCCCAACGGCTGATGGCTGTCATCTCATCTGCGGCAATGTTTGAATTATTCTCGTGTCACAAATTCATCCAGATTCAACAACACATTCGCGGCCAAAGTGTAAGCCGCAACTTCCGCAGCGTTCAACGCGGGATTGGGCTTGGCTTGTCCGACAGCCAGTAATTTGGCGGCCTCGTCGGCGTGCTGCTGGAAGTGCGTCAGATCGGATTTGAGCGCATCGGCGAGAACTGCTAATTCGCGATCGGTGGGACGTCGGGCCAACACCAAGCGGATACCGTATGTCAATCTCTCCGCTGGAGTCTGGCCTCCTTCGACCAGCATTCGTTCGGCCAGTTTGCGTGCCGCTTCGACGAACGTCACTTCGTTGAGCAACGCCAGAGCTTGCAATGGAGTATTGGTTCGCGACCGTTTGACGGTGCAGATTTCTCGATTGGGCGTATCGAACAACAGCATGCTGGGTGGAGCGGCAGTTCGCTTCCAGATCGTGTACATGCTGCGGCGATATAAGCCGTCACCCGGGTCTGGTTGATAGTTGCGCAGGTCGCCATATTTGCTGGTTTCATCCCACACCCCATCGGGCATATAAGGCCTTACGCTGGGGCCTCCCTGCTTCTCGACGAGTAGTCCGCTGACGGAGAGGGCTTGGTCGCGCAGGGTCTCTGCCGAGGAGCGGAACCGTGGCCCTCGGGCCAGCAAACGATTTTCCGGATCGCGTTCAATGAGTTGCGGCGTGACGTGCGAGGACTGTTGATAGGTGGCACTCATCACGACCAGTTTCTGAAACGCCTTCATATCCCAAGGCTGGACCGGCTGACCGTTGACCGTTGGCGATACTGAGGGCTGCATGAACTCGACAGCCAGCCAGTCCAGAAGTTCTGGATGACTGGGGAACTCGGACTGTGAGCCAAAGTTTTCAGAGGTCTTCACCAGCCCGGTGCCGAAGAAGCGTTCCCAGGCACGATTTACCCAGACGCGTGCCGTCAACGGATTGGCCGGATCAGCGATCCACTTGGCCAGTCCGAGCCGGTTCATTTCAGCACCAGCCGGGAGGGGCGGCAAAGCGGCGGGTAATCCCGCGACGACTTTGTCGCCCCGCTTCTCGTATTCACCACGTTGCAGAATAAAGGCTTCTCGGACGGGCCCTTCGCGCATCACCATGACCGTGGGAACTTGGGCCTGCAAATCAGCGAGGTCCTTTTTGGCCTTCGCCACGAGCGTCTCCACTTGTTTGATGGGACTATCGACATTGGCTCGGAAGTATTTTTCTAACTCGGCAACTTGTTGCGGCGAGCGTTTCGCCGCTTCTAACGCTAACAACTCACGCAACGATTCGGGGTATTGCGTGCCTCCCAACGTTACGGCGGCGGGAGGATGCGACGTTGTGGACAGTCGGAATCGGCCGATGTTGTGGCCGGCGATCGCGGCGTGATGCAGCCGGACGGTGATGGTTGCATCCGACGGGACGGTGAGCGGTGCCTCGACCAGAAACATCGCCTTCCGCGGTTCCTTTTTGGTGGGCCCATCGACCGCCCAGCCATTCGCGGGGTTACCATCCAGAATCAGTTTGATGTCCCAGCCGCTCTGCGAATAATCGGCTTCCACTTTGTTGAAAGCAGCTTTCAGCGGTTCCTTAAGACTAGGCGCGGTGATTTCTGCATCGATACTCGACAGGACAAAATTTCCATTGGAAAATCGGCCGAGGCTCATTTGCGGGAGCTGGGCGTCGGTCAGGCAATCGAGGAGTAAACCGCTGAACGTGCCCGCGGTGAGTGGGGCGGTGATTTCATAGGTGTCATGATCGGGATTCTTGCCGCCGGCGAGATATGTCCCGTCCTCCTGTCGCGTCAAAGTGGCTCCACCGAGCGACTTCACCACGGTGGGTTTCAGGCCGCGCCAGGTGGCCTCGTTGGCGGCGATTTGCTGGCGAAACTTGGGTTCCCAGGCGGCGATCAATTGCGGTAAAGACTTGTTCTCGGCCACCAACCGTTCTTCAGCCGCCTTGACTGCCAGTTCAAACTTCGCCACGTCTGCCTGCCGTTCGGGCGTCAGCACGGCCAGGGTGGGGTCTGTATTGCGAGTCTCCCCCTGCAGAGTGCCGCTTTCGGGGACATTGTTGAAGAAGGCGAAGAACTGATAGAACTCTTTTTGCGTGATCGGGTCGTATTTGTGATCTTGGCAACGACAACAATTTAACGTGAGGCAGAGCCACGTCAGGCAGGTGGTTTCGACGCGATCAATGACAGTTTCCACTCGCCATTCTTCCGCGATGATGCCCCCTTCGCCGTTGAGCTTGTGATTGCGGTTGAATCCGGTGGCGATGATCTGCGCCGGAGTCGCATTCGGCAGCATATCGCCCGCGAGTTGTTGGACCGTGAATTGATCGAAGGGGAGATTGTCGTTGAAGGACTTGATCACCCAGTCGCGCCAGGGCCACTGAAAGCGTCCACTGTCGACTTGAAAACCGTTGCTGTCGGCGTAGCGGGCAAAATCGAGCCATTGCATCGCCATGCGTTCGCCGTAACGCGGCGAGGTCAACAGGCGATCGACGACGCGCTCATATGCGGCGGGGGAACTGTCGGCGAGAAAGGCGTCAACCTCCTGCGGCGTCGGCGGAAGTCCGGTCAAGTCGAGCGACACTCGACGAATCAGCGTAGTCTTGTCGGCGGACGGTGACGGTTGCAGGCCCTCAGATTTCAACTTGGCCTGGATGAAGGCATCAATCGGATTGTGAATGGTCGCGCCGGCAACCGGGGCGGGAACTCCGGGACGTTCGGGCTTGATGAAGGCCCAGTGTCCCTGATATTCGGCTCCTTCGGCGACCCAACGTTTTAGCAATTCAATCTGGGCCGGGGTGAGGCTCTTCCCTGAATTACGGGGGGGCATGACCGACGCATCATCAGTGGCCGTGATGCGCGCGATCACTTCGCTCTCGTCCAGCTTACCCGGAACGAGCGCGATGTCACCGGACTCGGCCGGCTTGAGGGCTGCGTCGCGCAGATCCAGACGAAGTTTCCCCTTGCGTTGCTGGTCGTCGGGGCCATGACAACGAAAGCAGGTATCCGAAAGGATGGGGCGGATGTCTCGATTGAACGACACCCGGCCCTCTGCGGCAGGTGCGGGTGCCAAGTTCATGCTCAGCAGACCGCACAACGTCATTACCCAGCAACCCAGTTGTCTGACGCTTGTACGGTCGTTTTCCGTCCGAGCTGACAGCGAGCACAATACCATCATCAACGCTTCCCCGTGAAAAGACGCCCACACCAAGTAGACCAGCGACCATAACGGGCGGCGCCCTGACAATTCAAGGCCAACCTCGCTGGACCTCATGGGCAGCGTGCCAGAGTCGTCGATTAGAGCGACTTGACATCACGATTTCGTGTCAAGTTGCGAGGTGTTTAATTCATCATCGCCCTCCCATTACCTACCCGTAATTGATCCAGCCAGCCTGTTCCAGAACTTGAAACAACCACGGATGGGTCCACGGGTTGTTCCAGGGGAAACTCGCCGAGAACACCGACACGGCCAACAGCACCAGGCTCAAACGGCGGACCCATGGACGCGTCAGGCCGTCATCGAGCACGGGTATCATTGCCGCGAGCCAAAGTGGTGTCAGCCAGAACATCCATCGCAGTCCGCTGGTCCGGCCGCCGTAGTTGTACTGGGCGGTCCGTGTCATGTAGAAACTGAGAACGACTGCTGTGCAGATCAGACTCAACCAATAAATCGTCCGGCGCTCGGATGTTGCACCGCGGTAGCCGCGCAGCCAGGACCACGAGGTCAGCAGGAATATGGGGGAGAGCGACAGGATGCCGTGATGGCCGACGGTGCAATGGAAGAAGTACAGCCAAGGCGGATCAGTGGCCTTGTCAATTCCCTGCGGGTTCGACCAGTAGCTGTCGCGGAAGTTGTAGAGTTCAGTTCCAAAGCTGGCATAGAACGGTTTCAGCCCGCCGGTTTGCAGCACGGTCAGGACGAAGTGGGCGATCAGTGGCAACAAGGCCGCTGGTAGAAACGCCAGCAAGGTCAGGCGCCAGTCGAGGCGCAGGAGCACCAGCCCGATCAGGGCGAGGAATACGGCCGCCGGCAGTTCGTTGACCACCGCAAACGCGGCAAACAGACCTGCCAGGCTGAACCAATACCAGCGTTTTTCGCCCCCGGCGGTTACCCGCAGCAATGGGCACAACGACCAGAAAACGCAATTCGCCGCGACCGTGTGGTTGTTGAAGGTGTTCAAGAACGTCGACAGGAACGTGCCGAACGCGGCCGCCACGATGATGAAGATGCGTGTCAAATCCTGTTTCGCGTAGCGCTCGACCAGACGCGTCAACAAGATCAGCGAGATCGCAAACGGAATCAGATTGATCAAGACCAGAATTGACTGGACGACACCGTGAGTGTGGTGCAGTAGATCGCAGCCGGTGATTTGTTTCATCACCCAATACAGACCGGCAACGCAGACTGGCAGGACAGGAGGCTTGCTGGAGTAGAAGTGGCCATTCTGTTGCACCATGTCGATGGTCGACCAGCCGGGGTAGCGGATGATTTCATCGATTTGAAATGTGCCCCGTTCCGCCAGCGACCAGACGGTACACCATCGAGATCGGTCGTTGGCACTCAACATCGGCGAATGGGCAGGCACGCGGCGGGGCCAGGCTGCCGGACTGTAGAGTGCTGTGACACTGGCAATGCGCACCAACTGCAGCATGACTACGGCGACAATAATCAGACCGTAGACCCACTGTCTGAGGATCCGTGTCGCATCTGACTGAGTCGAACCAGTTGCCGGAGCATTCATCGCGAATCCTTATTTTGGACCGTCGTCTGTAACCGCTTTGGTCCAGCGGGGCACAGACTTCCCGTGGCCTTCATCTCCGCGATTGGCCAGTCCGCGATTGGCCAGTGAGCTGGGTTTCCAGCCCGTCGTCGATTCGTCAACATGGCAAGTCGGGGCTGCAAGACATCAATTTCTCGTGAGTTTTTGATGATCGAATCGTGAGTGTCTGCGATCTTCTCCAGTTTAACTGGTTAACGGGAAAAATCGCGATCGACAGGGGAAAACACTTATCATCCCTAATCAGGGTCGCCGTCTGCGCTTCCCGATTATCGCACAGGAGTCATACCGCGAGAGATCAGAAAATGGCCGGCTGGAGCATTCGTCTTTTTCGTCGGATCGAGGAACAACTCGTGACGAAGATCGTGACGGGATGAGCTGGTCTGATCCTATCAAACGCAGTGATTTTTCAGGGCTCTTATTGACAA
>JAQGHS010001012.1 GCA_028291605.1 Planctomycetaceae bacterium
TCGGCCAGCGCCTTTTCTCGCATTAGCTGGGTCTTGTCGCTATGAATGGCATCGGCCTTGATGTCATGCCGGACCAGCTGCCCGGCGACTCGGTCTGCATGATGCTTCATCTTGACGAAGACCAGCACGCGGGCGGCCTGTCGTGACATCAAGAAGTGCATCAAAAGTTGCAGCTTGTTATGTTTTTCAACGTGGTAGACGTATTGGTCAACCGCTTCGACTGTGGGGTGTTCAGGGGCCACATGGATTTCGGCGGGATCCTGCAGAATACTCGATGCGAGATCGACGATGTCGGGTGGCATCGTGGCCGAAAAGAACAACGTCTGCCGCGCTGTGGGCAGTTCGCGGATCAGCTCGGTGACATCGGGCAAGAAGCCCATATCGAGCATCCGGTCCGCTTCATCGAGCACCAGGATCTCGACATATCCCAGGTCGACGTGCTCCTGCTTCAATAAGTCCAGCAAGCGGCCCGGTGTGGCCACGAGAATGTCGACACCCGGCTTGAGAGTCTTGATCTGTCGCGTGGCTCCGACGCCGCCGAAGACCAGTGCGTGTCGCAACGGGCTATGCTTGCCGTAGGTGCGAAAGCTTTCGTCAACTTGAGCGGCCAGTTCGCGGGTCGGCGTCAGGACGAGAGCTCGGACCTTGCGAATCTGATTTTTCGGGGGCTGGCGGCATTGCGTCAAGCGATGGATCACGGGGAGTGCGAAGGCGGCGGTCTTGCCGGTTCCCGTTTGAGCGCAGCCGAGGACATCCCGCCCTTCCATGATAAGCGGAATCGCCTGAACCTGGATGGGGGTGGGAATCGTGTATCCCGTGTCGCGAATGGCCTTCACGATCGGTTCGGCCAAGTCAAACTCGTAGAACGAGTGTTCCGATTCTTCTTCCTGCTCGTGATCCATACAGCGCTGTCCGAACCTTTCCGATGAAATCGCTTCTCATTTTCCCTGTGATTTGCAATCGGGTATTGTAACGCACTGTTGGTTGGTAAGGAATTGACGATATTTCATGGAAATTAAGGCTGAGTCGCCCGCCCGCTAAATGGAAGAAGCTATGCCGATCCGGTTGGGAATCTTGGGAATGTGGCACGTCCACACCGCCGGACTGGTCGCGCAGATCGCCAAATATCCGGACGAATTTCAGCTCATTGGGGGCTTCGATCCCGAGCCGCAGGTGGTGGTGCAGCGTCAGCAAGCTTGGAGAACGCTGCTGCCTCAGTTCGTGTGGCATACCTCAGCGGAAGGCTTATTGCACGAGAAACTTGACGGTGTGATCGTTGAAGGGCGCGTGTACGAGAACCTCAAGTGGGCCGCAATGGCCATCGACAGCGGTCGCCCGGTCTTACTGGAAAAGCCGGCCGGAGACCGCTTCCAACCGTTCGAATTGCTGCTGGAATCTGCACAGAGGAAACATCTACATGTGCAGATGATTTATCTGTTTCGCTACATGTCAGCGGTTCAGGAGCTGCTGGCACGCGTCAAACGGGGGGAACTCGGTCAGATCTATGAGTTTCGCGGCCGTCTGCCCAAAGATCTGTCGAGCTACGATGAATATGTGCGCGAACTGAGTGGCTATCCGGGCGGTATCTTCTTTGAGATGGCCGGTCATTTGGTGGACTTGATCGTCGCCACCATGGGCAAGCCTGTCGTGATTTCCCCCTTCCTCGCGCACCATCACACGGTCTCTGACCCCACTATCTCGCGGCAGTTCGTCGATAATGGAGTCGCCGTCTTCACCCAACAGCAGGGATGGGGAATCATCGAGGTTCCGGCTCTGGAAGTCGCTCCCCTCTCGCGGCGGATTGAAGTTTACGGCACCGAAGGAGCGTGCATCATTCCCCATTTGGGCAGCGGACATCTCGGCAATCGCCAGGTGCAGCCCATTGAGGTCTTCCGCCGGGGGCAGACCGATTGGGAGCATATCGAGCTCCCCGCCGCCACGCTGCAGATCAGCGATCTGCGAGAATTCGCCGCCGTCATCACCGGCAAGAAGTCGCCAGATTTCACCCCTGAGCATGATCTCATGGTCCACGAGGCCCTGCTGCGAGCCAGTGGAATGTGGAACTGATACCCACCGAGTGCTCAGCGGATGTGCGGTCTGGAGCGACGGAACGTGATTTGCGGCCTTTAATGCCAACCCGCCCACAGGCGTCGCCATTTTTGTTCATTGGCGGTCAAAATCCGTCACAATCAACCGTCAAATCCGCATTGAATGATCGATTTCTGTCGCTGGCCAGCCCCAACAGTGACTATCGGGCTGTTACCCATTCTCGGCTTTATCTTGGTAGTTTCGAGAACGACCCGCATTGTGTAGGATAAGTCGTTCGCACAAGTAAGACGTCTGATCTAGAAGTGCCTATTCTGAGAGGAAAGTATTGCGGTATGCCGGATGCTATCGAGGTGATCCCTGTTGTGGGCCCAGTTCAGGGGCGAATTCGTCCTCCGGGATCCAAAAGTCTCACCAACCGAGCCTTGATTGTGGCTGCGCTGGCACATGGGGCGTCGCGTTTGCAGGGAGTCCTCGACAGCCAGGATACTCGCGTCATGATCGACAGCCTGCAGCGTCTGGGTCTGCAGGTGCAGCATGATGCGGTGGCGTGTACCGTCGATATCACGGGTTGTGGCGGACAGATCCCCAATCAGCAGGCTGACTTGTGGCTCGAGAACAGCGGCACCAGTATTCGGTTCCTGACGGCGATGTGTGCCTTGGGCCACGGAACGTATCGGCTCGATGGTAGCGAACGGATGCGGGAACGGCCGATTGGGGAATTGGTCAAAGGGCTTCAGCAACTGGGGGTGGATCTAAATTGCGAACTGGGGACCGAGTGTCCTCCGGTTGTCGTGCGAGCATCTGGACTACAGGGTGGAGTCACCCACGTTCCCGGTAGTGTCTCCAGTCAATTTCTGAGTGCCCTGCTGATGGCGGCACCGGCGGCGAATGGTCCGCTTGATATTCAAATTGACGGCCACCTGGTCTCTGAACCCTACATCGACATGACGATGGGCGTCATGGCCAAGTTT
>JAQGHS010001033.1 GCA_028291605.1 Planctomycetaceae bacterium
TGGTACGACCGCTATCACTGCTATCAGGACGCGAATCGCGATCCCGCGGGGATTGACCGGTTGAAGGGGCGACTGTATCGAGTTCGTTACCAGGAGACTCCCCGGGTCGCGAAGCTGGATCTCGCCACGGAGACCGACGACCAATTGATCGCCCGGCTAGGGACGCACAATGATTTCCTGCAAAGTACCGCTCAACGCGTCCTGACCGAACGCTTGTGGGGAGGCAATCAGGAGCAGGTTGCCGGACTTTCCAAGAAGTTGTACGAGCTGGTGACGATGACCGACAAGGCCACGCCGCTGGCTCAACAACGGCGAGCATTGTTTCTGCTTTGCAGTCAGGACCAGATCGATCCAAAGTGGCACTGGGCGTTGCTGCAGCACGCAGATCCCATCGTGCGAGCCTGGGCCGTGCGGGCCACCACGAGCTTGAAGAAGCTCGACGAGACCATCCAGGCCAATGCGGGAGATCTAGCGCGAGACCCGTCGCGCGATGTCCAACTGCAAGTGGCGATCGCCGCGCGGAAATTGGAGCCCGCCAATCCTGGCCGGATTTTGCTGAATGTGCTGGCTCACTGCGGCGATGACAAGCTCATCCCGCAGATTGTCTGGCAGAATCTGCACCCGTCATTAGAGACGGGAGCCGCGGCGTTTGTTGATCATATTGCAGAGCGATCTCCCCAGGAAAAGATCAATATCGGGTTGATCCTGCCGCGTGCCGCGGAGCGTCTACTAGCCCAGAAAACGCATGACACCGCAGCGGTCGTGAATCTGCTGGATCTGCTGTTGAGCGGTAAAGTGGCCGATGAGAAAACGGCACAGCTTTGCCTGGCGACGGTCGCGGCCCGCGTCCAGTCGGGTGAAGTCTCCGGGGCCAACCTGGAGGCGTTGAAGAGGGGTTTGCGGCCAGTCTTGAAGCTGATTCTCGCCGACGGCAGACAGAAGATGCATCTGGATGCGGCACTGCTGGCGACCAGTTGGCGCGACCAATTTGCCATGGCGTCCGTACGCCATGTGTTTGCGGACTGGGCTCAGCCGGAACCTCGACGAATTCAAGCCCTGGAAGCCTTGGTCGCGGCCAACGATTCGCAATTGATTATGCAGGCCGCTGATGTCCTGGGGACCAAGCTGGGCAAGCTCAGTGCTCAAAATTTGGGGCCGGACAAGAATCCGCGGATCGCGGAGCAAAAAGCCGGATCGATTGCCTTCCGTGGTCAGATCCTCGCCGCCCTGGGACGTTTCGACGATCCCGACGTGGCTGAGGCCACACTCAAGGTTTATCCTGATTTGGACCCCGAGTTGCAGCCGAGGGTGGTCGAACTGCTCACGCAGCGCGCCGACTGGAGCAAGTCGCTACTCGCCGCGATTGCGAAGAAGACCGTTCCCGCGAGCGCCGTGAATGTCAACCAAGTTCGCAAGCTGCTGACCTCGAAAGACCCGGAGCTTAAGAAGCAGGTGATTGCGAATTGGGGGACCATTCGCGATGAACGTAATCCTCAACGTGAGCAAGTCATTGCCGGCATGCGACGGCTATTACGGAAGAGCGAAGGTAATCCGCACGAAGGTCAAAAAATCTTCGCCAAGGTCTGTGGGCAGTGTCACAAGATTTACGGTGAAGGGGCTGAAGTCGGGCCCGACATCACTCTGAATGGCCGCAGTTCGTTTGAGCAATTGCTGTCGAATGTCTTCGACCCGAGTCTGGTGATCGGGGCCTCCTATCAGGCCCGCACGATCGTCACGACGGAGGGCCGCGTGCTGACTGGCTTGGTCGCGGAAGACAACGATCAACGAGTCATCCTGAAGGTCCAGGGGGGGAAGCTCGAAACCATCCCGCGGGGCCAGATTGAGGAATCCAAAATCAGTGCCCTCTCGATGATGCCCGAGGACCTGGAAAAGCAGCTTAATCCGCAGGAAATTGCGGATTTGTTTGCCTTCATTACGCTCGATAAACCACCGACCGACGCGAGTGCCAAGCAGTTGCCGGGAACCCGCGCGATTGAACCCCGCGCGACCACCGATCCGGCTCAATTCGCTGAGGTTGTCAACGAGGTTGCTCCAGGCTTTACCCTGACCGAAGTGGGTGAAGGTGGAGTTGCGATTCTGGCCGAACACCTCGGTCGTGCAGGCGTGTTGCGAACTCACCCGATCAGTCGGGACAAAGCCTGCATCCTGACCCGTACGGTCACGTTGCCCGCGGATAAGAAGTCACGCTTGCTGGTGGAAGTTTCTCACGATGTGCGGGGCGACTGGCGATTGCTCGTGGTGGGTAACAATGAGCGGTTGGTCGACGAAATGATCTCGAAAGATTCGACGACAGCGGGCTGGGTTTCTTACAACGTCGATCTGTCCAAGTTCGCTGGCAAAGAAGTCAAACTGCAGTTGTTCAATCAGGCAAATGACTGGGCTTGGGAGTTCGGGTATTGGGGGCGGGTGGATTTGGTTTCGGAGTGATGGTCTGCAACCAAGGAACCCAGCAAGTCAAAGTCCCAGGTGAGCTTATGGATGACCTCCCGGCTGCGTCGTTCCAACCGACTCTTCGGGCAATTCGAATTTGTAAAAACGGGAACTTCGGCAGCATCTGCCGGTCGTTTTTCAGAGTTTTGAAAGTCTTACAAGGCAATACGTTCCGTCAATTCTTGATCAGGAAACTCGCGGCAATTCACAACGTCTTGCCAGAAATGGCTTTATGAGCTACAACCCCGCACCAACGGCTGGCAATTCAAAAAAGTCGTCGGGGGGGAGCCAGATTTGCTAAAGGTTCCCGGTATCGCAGTCGCAGCGTGAGTTTGCCATGGATGGTGGCTTCGCTGGGACGGAATTGATCGGTGAGATCCCGCAAATCCCACCGGATGATTCGCTCAAGTACTCAAGACCCAGGATGCTCCGGAGCATGGACGCTCGATCTAAGGGTATTTGTTTGGCTGTGTTGGCCCTGTGCTCAGTGGCCGCCACTGACCGATCACGCAATTTCGTGGTGACTGCACCCACGCATGAAATCGCGAAACAGGTGGCTCAGCAGGCGGAAATCTTCCGCCACAAGTTGGCCGTCGAATGGCTCGGTAAGCCGCTGCCCGCCTGGAGGTATCCCTGCACCGTCAACGTCCAGGTCGGCCAGATCGGCGCGGGCGGGGCGACGACCTTCGTCTTCACCGGCAACTCGGTCGGTGACTTCAAGATGAACATTCAGGGACCGCTGGATCGCATTCTCGATTCCGTTCTGCCCCACGAAATCAATCACACCATCTTCGCCGAACATTTTCGCCGCCCGCTGCCCCGCTGGGCCGATGAGGGTGCTGCAACGTTCGTCGAAGATGAATCTGAGCGCCGCCGGCAGATGTTGCTGGCCATGCAAGTCTTGCAGTCGAACCGTCGGATTCCATTGCGATCGTTGCTGCAAATTATGGACTATCCCAAGGACATCCAAGACACGCTCCACCTCTATGCTGAAGGTTATGTACTGGTCGAGCTGCTGATTCAGAACGGCGGCCGGGCCAAGTTTCTCAATTTTTTAAGAGCGGCGAATACGGATGGTTGGGATCGGGCATTGCACTCCTACTATGGACATGCCGGAGTCGATTACCTGGAGCGGGATTGGAACAAGTGGGTCCTGGCTGGCTGCCCGGCCAAGGTCGCACCGGAAGGGACCGTGCTGGCGGCAGCGGAACAACCCGCCACACTCCAGCCGGCCGAGAATATCCTCGCTCGCTCACAAGCTCCGGAACGTGAACCGGTGACGGTCGAAGAATTGGCCGAGCCGCAAGTCAATATGGTAGCCGCCGCTCCGCAGCCCTCGAACAAGCGCGGACAGGGTCTGCAGGCCCCGCCCCCTGCTCGTCGTAGTACACCGACCGAGCCGGTCATGCTGAGCCAGGTGGAACTGGGGTCAGGGACCTCGTTCAATGGGTCACGTTCCAGATCGCCCGCACCGAAGGCAACTGCCGGAAATTCCGGCCGGACTCGAGCACCGCAACTCGTGGCTGCAGTCGAACAGGAGCCGATTGCCGACGAAGCTGAGCCCGAGACAATCATCCGCCCGTCGCGGCCGACTCGCCCGGTCCGCACGGCGATGCCCAAGATTCCCGCCCGCACGCAGATGACGCCGATGCTGCGGCTGGATAGCCGCCCGCAGTATGGCCAGGCCCAGCCGTTTCCTCGCGATGATGCGTAACTGATGGTCTCTCCGTGGCCGACGCTGCCAGCGTCTGTATCGCCGACGCTAGCAGCGTCGGCCACGGCTCCGTTACAGGTCATCGGTCTATTATCTGATCGAATCATCGTTCCCGGTTTGCGGTCCTGTTATGTCTGACGCCCCCCCGCCACTGCTGCACGTGGTGCTCTATCAACCCGATATCCCGCAGAATACGGGCAACATTGGACGCACTTGCGTGGCGGTCGGGGCGAAACTCTGGCTGATACGTCCGCTGGGGTTTTTCCTGGACGCCAAGCATCTGCGACGTGCGGGAATGGACTATTGGCCGCTGCTCGATTGGGAAGCGGTCGACAGTTGGGCCGACTTGGTCGAAAAACTACCCGGCAGGCGTTTCTGGTTCATTGAGGACTACGGATCGCGGCTGGTCTGGGACGCGAGTTTCACCCCCGGCGACGTCTTCGTCCTGGGCAGCGAGTCTCGCGGCCTGCCAGTCAGCTTGTTGGCCGAACATCCTACCCAGGTGCTCAAGCTGCCGATGCTGCCGACCGTTCGCAGCCTCAACCTGGCGAGCACCGCCAACACCGTCGTTTACGAGGCAATCCGACAATTCGGGGGATTGCCCGGCACCGGTTCCTGAGGTGACGACCATCGGTGACCCACGATCGACTCTTTTCAAACGAACCGACCTGGAATTCGGGTGTCATGACGGGAGTATTTTCATCTCAGCATTGCCCAAAGGAGGGACGGATTGTGAACGGTGTGGCAGCGATTCAGTCGGCATTGAATTCGACGAAATTCTTACTCACGTGGTTGGTCGGCGATTTTTCCGACACAGATTTGCTGATCCGCGCCGCACCCAATGCGAATCATGTCGCCTGGCAAATCGGCCACTTGATTGCCACCGAGCGTTTTCATGTCGAGCAACAACTGCCCGATACGGTATATCCTGAGTTTCCGGAGGGCTTCACCGAGACCCACGGAGGGAGCAATGCGAGAGAAAATTCGGCGGAGAGATTTCTTTCGCAACGTGATTATCTGGAGTGGTTTGAGCGCGTGCGATCGATCACGATAGACGCCGTCAGCCGGCTGAGTGACGCTGATCTTGATCGACCAGCCCCGGGAGCGGTCGCTGGCTTCGCCCCCACGCTCGGTGCCGTTTTGCTACTCATTTCCAATCACACTCTGATGCATGGAGGCCAAGTTTCGGTCGTTCGCCGTATACTCGGCAAGCCCGTGCTATTCTGAACCTCGCGGGATATCAGTGGCCGGAGAGTCTCCGCATCCGTTCGTTGGCGGGCAACAGATTTTGACTTGTGGGCGTTCGCGTTCGCTGAGAATTCCTCGAAAGACAATCTCCAGCATCGATCGATGTTGCTCGTCCAAAGTCACTGCGCGGCCGATGAAGTGGTTCGTGAACATCGTTCCGTAAAGCAGGTAGCCGACGGTGTCTAAGATCCGCTCAGCAGGTAAGTCTGATCGGAGATGGCCCGATGCGATGAGGCTGCGATAAAGCTCGCGCCACACGCCGACATTCGCATCGCGGTATTCGAAATAGGTCGGCCGTTTGCGATCTTTGAAGATTGCTCGCTCTTGAATGATCAGCTCGACGTATTGTGGATGCTGATCGAAAAAGTTGAGGTAAGCCCGGATCGCCAGGCTGATACGGTCGAAGGGACCGTCGGCTTTGTTCGCCGCTTCCAATACCGCCTGCTGCATCTGGGTCATCCCTAGATCGACGCAAGCGAAGAACAGGTCCTGCTTCCCGGGAAAGTAGAGATAGACGGTCCCTTTGGCGACCCCGATCTCCGTCGCGACCCGTTCCATTTCGCAGGCGTTATAGCCCAGCTCAGCAAACAACCTGGCTGCTGCCTCAATGATCGACAGCCGCCGCAAATTGCGCCTCGCGGTGGCTGCATCATTCGGACTGGATGGAATACTCATGGGTCGCGAACTCGGGGCGGTGACTGGCGAACAGTCACATTGGATTCATCTCGGGTTGTGGTTGTAATAACAGCTCGACGTGTTATCGTCGCGAATGCCAGCATGATCCGGCGCAACGTCGTAGGCAGCGACGAAATTCAACGCATCGCGAGTTGTTCCCCTATTGATTTTCGCCGATTCGGGAATACAATAGCGCGCTAACGGTAGCCGACTGACCAGTCAGTCATATTATTAGCAGTTGTTTTCCGGAATGCAACTGAAATCACCCCTGCGGCGATCCACAAAGCTATGTCGCATATACAGGTTAAGCCGATTTCTCACGTGCGAGAACCAATTCACAAGCCGAGCCTGTACTTGGTGCTCTGCTGGGGAGTTGTCGCGTTGGGACTCGTGGGTTGCCAGCACGAGGCCCCCAAGCCGCCCCCGCCCAAACCGGCCGAAGTCATGGTTTCGATTCCAATTGAGGATACGGTGACAGAGTTCGAGGAGGTCACCGGTCGAACTTGGGCCGTCAATACGATTGAAATTCGGTCGCGCGTCAGTGGCTACCTCGATAAGGTCTATTTTCGGGACGGCTCCGAGATCAAAGCCGGCGAACTGCTGTTCGAAATTGATCAGCGGCCATTCAAAGCCGATTTGGATCGTGCCCTCGCGGCAGTCAAGCAGACCGAAGCTCATTTGGAGCGGCTGGTGCGTCAAGAAGAACGCATGAAGAAATTGCTGCCGAGCAAAGCCATCACGATGGACGAGTTCGAAGCGATTCAGTTTGAACGCGCCGAAGCCGATGCTGCCCTGGCTGCTGCGAAAGCAGCCGAAGAAACGGCAAACCTGAATCTCGGATTTACACGCGTCACGTCCAAAATCAGTGGGACGATTGGGCGGCGCCTGGTCGACCCGGGCAATCTCGTGAAGGCCGATGAAACGGCGCTCGCGGCGGTAGTCTCGCTGAACCCGATTTACGCGTATTTCGATCTCGATGAACGAACCGTGCTACGGTTGCGGCGCATGATTCAGCAAGGCGCGGTCAAGTCACCCCAGGACGTTGAACTGCCAGCCCAGGTCGCGGTGGCGGACGATCCGAATTTCACGATGACGGGGGTCATCAACTTTATTGATAATCAGCTGGATGGAAGTACCGGAACTCTGCGCGGCCGGGCCATGATCCACAACCATGACGGGCTCTTGTCACCGGGATTGTTCGTTCGCTTGCGAGTTCCGATCGGGGCGGCCCACAAGGCCATCCTGGTACGCGAAGAGGCGTTGGGTTCGGATCAGGGGCAGCGGTTTGTGTATGTGATCGATAAGGTCAAGAACAAGGACACGGGCAAAGACGAGGATGTTGTCGCCTATCGACGCGTGCAGATTGGCATGCTGATTGGCGGTCGCCGGGTCATTGAAAGTGGTCTGGCCTTGAATGAACGTGTCATCGTCACAGGCCTGCAACGCGTGCGGCCCGGTGCGAAGGTCCAAGCCAAGATGGTCGACAAGGATGGCAAGTTAATCGCGCAGACGGAGCCGGTGACGGACAAGCCGGCGGAGAAGAAAACCGCTGAAGTGGCACATGGATCGGGGAAGTAGGCCCGTAGGATAGGCATCCTGCCTGTCAGTCCCTACAAAAACATGACAGGCAGGATGCCTATCCTCCGAAAAGCGCTTGGCGAGAGAAAACCCGATTGTGTTCTCGCGATTTTTCATAGACCGGCCGATCTTCGCTTCGGTGCTGTCGATCCTGATTACCCTCGCGGGCGGGATCGCGGTGTTCACGTTGCCCATCGCCCAATATCCGCCGGTGGCCCCGCCGACCGTGCAGGTTGACTGCAACTATCCCGGAGCCAGTGCCCAGGTAGTTGCGCAGACCGTCGCCTCACCCATTGAACAACAAGTCAATGGTGTGGAAAACATGCTCTACATGTCTTCCCAAAGTACGAGCGATGGCTCTTACACGTTGACCGTGACATTCGCACCGGGTGTCAATTTGAATCTGGCCCAAGTGCTCGTGCAAAACCGTGTCAGCCTGGCGCTTCCCCTGCTGCCCGAGGTCGTGCGGCAGACGGGCGTGATGACCAAAAAGCGCTCGCCCGACATTCTGCTGACGGTCAGTCTGCATTCGCCCAAAGGGCGGTACGACCAGCTTTATCTGAGCAATTACGCCTTGATGCACATCAAGGATGAACTGTCGCGATTGCCCGGGATCAGCGAAGTGCTGCTCTTCGGTCAACGTGACTATTCGATGCGCATCTGGGTTGATCCGACCAAGCTCTCGGTGCGGGGACTGGCGGTCAACGATGTCGTGGATGCCGTTCGCGAGCAGAACCTGCCAGTAGCTCTGGGCCAGATTGGACAATCTCCCAACGTGGAGGGTCAGGCCCTGCAGATTCCGTTGAGCATGTCTGGCCGGCTGGTCGAGGTCGCAGAT
>JAQGHS010001041.1 GCA_028291605.1 Planctomycetaceae bacterium
CCCTGACTGCCGATAAGCAGATCGAAGCGGTCAGCAAGAAGCTGGTGGAGTTGAATCCCGGGTTTGACGGGAAGCTGAAGAATTCCAACTGGGAACCGGACAGCACGCCGTATATCGAAAATGACGCGGTGGTCGGGATTGGGTTGGCCACAGATCATGTAACCGACATCTCGCCGGTCCGGGTCTGGGAGAGGTTGAAGGGGATCGTCGCTGTGGGTAGCGAGCCGGGTAAGGGCCGACTGACCGACCTTTCACCGCTCAAGGGATTGTCGTTGGTTGGTATTAACTTGCAGAACAACGAGTTGTCCGACTTGTCGCCGTTGCAGGGGATGCCGATCGGGTTCATGAATCTAGATGGCACGCTGGTGGCTGATCTTTCCCTGTTGAAGGGGATGAAGCTGACAGGGTTACGTATTCGTGGCACAAAAGTCGCCAACCTGTCGGCGTTGCAGGGCATCCCTCTCTATGAACTACGTATCAGCGGTTCTCCAGTCAGTGACCTCTCGCCCCTGACGGGCATGCCGCTCGCTACGCTGGATTGCTCCGTCGTGAAAGTCGCCGATTTCTCTCTGTTAAAAGAGCTGCCGCTCAAGAATCTCACCATCGCTTTCAATCCCGAACGAGACACCGAACTGCTCCGCTCGCTCAAGACCTTGGAGACGATTAACGAAAAACCGGCTGCCGAGTTCTGGAAGGAGGTCGAGGAGCGATCCAAGCGGCCACGACTGGCTTTTGAAAAGCCGGGGTTCGATGAGTGGGTCAAGGAAGTCGCAGCCATGACGGCCGAGCAGCAGGTCGCAGCGGTCGGCAAGAAATTGGTCGAGCTGAACCCGGGTTTCGATGGAAAGGTGACTCCTAAAGTCGAAAATGGCGTAGTGACGGGGTTATTGGTTCATTCGGACCACATGACCGACATTTCGCCAGTGCGAGCATTAGCAGAGTTGAACAAACTGGATGTCAAGTTGGCCGACTTGTCGCCACTCAAAGGGATGCATTTGACAGTCCTGAGTTGTGCTGGCTCGCAAGTTTCTGACCTATCGCCGTTAAAAGGAATGCTGCTCAAGGAACTGAGTTGTGCCCACACGAAAGTCTCTGATCTAAGACCGCTTCGAGGGATGCCATTGACGTATGTGAACTGCCAGAACACGCTGGTTCTCGACCTGTCGCCGCTCAAAGACACGCCGCTCAAGATGCTCCAGATGGACTTTAAGCCCGAACGGGATGCAGAAGTTCTCCGCTCCATCAAGACGTTGGAAGACATCAACTTCAAATCAGCAGAAGATTTCTGGAAGGAAGTCGATGAGAAGAAGAAGAAACTGGGCTTTCAAATGCCGGGCTTCGATCAATGGATGAAAGACGTTGCCGCCATGCCTGCCGAGCAGCAGTTGGCGGCTGTCTCCAAGAAGCTGCAGGAAATCAATCCGGTGTTTGATGGGAAGCTGACAGACGCATTCGGTACCGCACCACCCAAGATTGAGGATGGCGTGGTCGTCGACTTATTGGTGCACGTCCATGACGTAGTCATGGATATTTCACCCGTTCGGGCGCTGACCGGTTTACGGGAACTGGGCTTCTTTGCTGCTGCCGGTCGCGCCAGCAAATTATCCGATTTGTCGCCGTTGCAGGGGATGAAAATTCAGACCCTGAAGTGTACCTGGACGCAAGTGTCGGACCTGACGCCTTTGAAGGATATGCCATTGACGTGGTTGTGGATGGCAGGGACGCAGGTTTCCGACCTATCGCCACTCAAAGGCAAGCAGATTCATTTTATGAGCTTCGACTCCTGTCCGAAGCTGATAGACCTGTCGCCGATCAAGGATATGGAATTAGCACGCTTGACCATCATTGACAGTGGCGTCACGGATCTGGGTCCGCTCGCTGGTACACAGGTGCCGAGTATCGAATTGAATATTGGGCATACCAAGATCACCAACCTGGCCCCGTTGAAAGGCAAGAAACTGACGCGGCTGCTGTGTTGGGAAACCGCGATCTCGGATTGGTCCGTGTTACGAGATATGCAGCTCACCGAACTGGGTTGTGATTTCAATCCAGATCGGGACACCGAAATGCTGCGCTCGATCAAGACCCTCGAGAAGATCAACGGCAAACCGGTCGCGGAGTTCTGGAAGGAAGTCGAGCAGCAGAAGGGGAAGAAGAAACTGGGATTTCAAATGCCCGGTTTTGATCAATGGATGAAAGAGGTTGCCGGCATGCCTGCCGAGCAGCAGCTGGAAGCGGTCAACAAGAAATTGGTCGAGTTGAATCCGGGGTTTGACGGCAAGGTAACCGGGCCGGACGGAAAGGGGACGCCCTGGATCCAAACGGGTGCCGTCACGGCACTTGGTATTTTGACAGACAACGTGACGGACATTTCCCCCCTGAGAGCATTGGTGGGACTGAAGAGGCTGAGGGCCTTTGGCAGCGCGCTCGGGAAGGGGAAGCTGGCTGACTTATCACCGCTGAAGACCCTGCAGCTAGGATTCTTGGACTGTAGCAGTAATCTCGTCACCGACTTCTCGGCCTTGCAGGGAATGCCGATCTACTATCTGTCTTGTATCGCGTCGCCAGTGGCCGATCTCTCTTCGCTGAAGGGATTACCACTACAAGAAGTGCTGCTCGGTCATACGGAGGTCACGGATCTTTCTCCACTGCAAGATATGCCCCTGGCCAAACTCGACATTTACGCCGCGACCATCGACGACTTGTCCCCGTTGAAAGGCCTGCCACTCAAGCATCTGGAAGGAGTCTCGCAGCTGGTTAGTGATTTCTCACCGCTTAAAGACACACCCATCAGGGATCTCGCCGTTGTATTCAACCCACGTCATAACACGGAATTATTTCGATCCATCAAGACCCTGGAGACGATTAATGGAAAGCCCACCTCCGAATACTGTGACGCGGTAGAAGCCTACCGTGCCGCAGCGAAGTTGCCCCGCGCGTTTGAGACTCCGGGATTCGCGGATTGGATCAAGCAAACGACTCAACTCACTGCCGACGAGCAAGTGCCCGCCGTTTCCAAGAAGCTTGTGGAGTTGAATCCGGCATTTGACGGCAAGGTCACGCCCACAATTGAGAATGGCGTTGTCACAGAATTTCAGTTGGTGACCGACAACGTCACCGACATCTCGCCAATTCGGGCATTGGTGGGCCTGAAAATACTCCAATGTTCTCGCAGCAGCATCCTCGTTCAGGGAGGATTAGGTGATCTCTCGCCACTCAAGGGAATGTCGCTGGTACAGCTCAATGCCAATCAGACCCTGGCTGATGACCTCAGTCCCTTGAAAGAGATGAAGACACTGAGAGATTTGTCCGTCGGAGCCTTCGTCACCGACCTGTCACCGCTGCAGGGCCTTCCGCTGAACGGTTTGAGTGTCATCGGCAATCCGGTCTCGGACCTTTCTCCGTTGAAGGGATCCCCCTTCAAATACCTTCAGCTTGGTGGCACCTTAGTTACCGATCTCTCCCCGTTGCAAGGAATGCCGCTCGAGGATCTGGGTTGTTACCAAACGAAGATCTCAGACCTCTCTCCGTTGCGCGGGATGCCGCTGATTTTCCTGACTTGTCACGGTTCAAAAGTTACTGACTTCTCGCTGCTGCCAGAGTTGCCGCTCAAGTGCGTCCGCCTCGACTCCAATCCTGAAAAACACATAGACATCCTCCGCTCCATCAAAACCCTGGAAATCATTAACGACAAGACGGCAGTGGAGTTCTGGAAGGAAGTGGAGAAGCAGAAGTCTCAGTAGACCGCTGTAAATATTGGGTCGATGGAAGGGTGGGGCTGATGCCAAACCTGTAGCCTGACTCCTCTGAGTCGGCTTATAGGCTCGACATTGCGGGAATGGTTCGGCTCGACGAAAATCATCGCTGTGGAACTCCGCACAGACGCCTTTCCCAGTTTGAGTGCCATCCAGTGCCCGAAAACACTTCCGAAATACCGCTGACTCCCACCGACCGAATCATGCGTGACCTGCGGGCCGCTCAGCCCAATCGTAAGCCGTGCATTGAGGACCTCGATCCGGAGATGGTGAAGGTGCTGCGGGCCAAGACCCCCGCCGAACGGCTCGCCATCGCCTGGGGTCTGTGGGAGTTTGCTCGCGCCACCCTGCGCCGCTCGGTCGCCGCACAGCACCCGGATTGGTCTGAGTATGAGGTCCACTGCGAGGCCGCGAGAAGGCTGATCAATGACTACTGAAGACCTGCTGTACTCACTGGTGCAACTCTTCGAACATCTTGAAATCCCATACTTCATTACCGGTTCTGTGGCGGCAATGACCTATGGAGAGTCGCGATTTACCAGTGATGTCGATATCGTCGCAGTGCTGCGGGGCGAGCATGTGGCACCATTCTGTGCGGCATTTCCGCCGCCGAACTACTACCTCAGCGCGGATGCCATGCGGGCGGCGATTCGTGATCATCGCCAGTTCAACGTGTTGCACATCACCGAAGGTGTCAAGGCGGACATCATGGTGCCACGAATATCAGATTTCAATCAGTCGCGACTGGCGCGTTGCCGGCCTGAGCATGTGGGATCAAGGGGGGTCGCCATGGTGGCGTCTCCCGAAGATGTGATGCTGAAGAAAATGGAATACTACAAGCAAGGACAGTCGGAGAAGCATCTGCGAGACATCATTGGGATGCTGCGAATCTGCCCCTATCCCATAGACCATGCTTATCTCTCGAACTGGGCGGCGAAATTGGATGTTCTAGATATTTGGCAAATGATTCTCGATCGGCTACGAGCACCGTCGACGGACGATGCGTCAACTGACAACCAGCAAGATTCACAGTGAATGCGTTACAACGCGGCGACCATCGAAATGAACATGCGGCGCTGGGACATCTTTTGCCGGGTCGTCGATAACTACGGAGACATCGGCGTCTGCTGGCGGCTGGCTCGGCAGTTGGCTGAGGACCATGGAGCCGACGTGCGGCTGTGGGTGGATGATCTGGCGAGCTTCTCCAAGCTGTGCCCGTCGATCTCGACCGATGCCACTGAGCAGCATGTGGGCTCGATTGAGGTTCGTCGTTGGACGGATGACTTCCCGAGCGTGGACGTGGCAGAAGTCGTCGTAGAGGCGTTTGCGTGCGAGCTGCCGGCGAGCTATATCGACGCGATGGCTCGGCGCGAGGTGGCTCCGGTGTGGATCAACTTGGAGTACCTGAGCGCGGAAGGCTGGGTGGAGGACTGCCATCGACTGGCGTCGCCTCGGTCGAATTCGACACTCACGAAGCACTTTTTCTTTCCGGGATTCACGCCTCGGACCGGCGGGCTGCCGCGCGAACGAAGGCTGCTGGCCGACCGAGCTGCGTTTGATTCTGCGGCGGAGGCGGAATTCTGGAGCAGCCTGGGGACTCCTGGCCGCTCCGCCGACGAGACTCGCATCTCGTTGTTCTGTTATGAAAATACCGCGCTGCCGGAACTGCTGCGGACTTGGTCTGAAGGTCCCTGTGCCGTGCGTCTGCTCGTCACGCCCGGAGCGGCCACAGCCCAGGTCCAACGTTGGTTTGGGAGGGAATTTCCGGGGACAGGGCCGCTGGAGACCGGTTTTCTCACGGCACATGCTCTGCCGTTCCTGCCTCAGGCGGCTTTTGACCGGTTATTGTGGGCGTGCGACGTGAATTTCGTGCGTGGTGAGGACTCGTTCGTGCGGGCCCAGTGGGCTCAGCGGCCGTTTGTCTGGCAGATCTATCCGCAGGCGGAAAACGTGCATCTCGCCAAGCTGGACGCGTTTTTGGATCGTTATCTGGCGGAATTGAAACCCCCAAGTATGGCCGAGGCCGTGCGGCGCTGCTGGCAGGCGTGGAATTTCGACGGGGATATCGGTGCGGGGTGGCTGGATTTTGCGGAAAATCGACAATCCGTGGAGCGTCACGGGAAAGTCTGGGCAAGTCAACTTGACCAAGCGGGGAATCTCGCCAACAATCTGGTTTGCTTCGTAAGTGGAAAATGAGGCATACTACGGCGTGCGCGGGCACGCTTTTACCTTACGCCACCCTCAATGAGACACGTTGATCGCGGGAGTGATCCTGGAGAAAGTCTCATTCCTGGCCGCGTATCGAATCAATTCAGGGTTCGCTGGGTCGATTTATCAACTTTGTCTGTCAAATTGGGAAATGTCTTATGAGTGTCAAGATTGCTGGCGACCTGGTGGTAGGCAACG
Organism: Planctomycetaceae bacterium; assembly: GCA_028291605.1. Lineage (GTDB taxonomy): Bacteria > Planctomycetota > Planctomycetia > Planctomycetales > Planctomycetaceae > JAKFVC01. The sequence goes on from JAQGHS010001041.1 coordinate 6,162, forward strand.
TCATCATCGTCGAAGGTCACCCCGTGGTTGTCATGAAAAAAGAGTACAACAAATCGGGCCGCAATGCGGCGGTGATCAAGGTCAAGGCGAAGAACCTGATGACCAACCGCATCTCAGAACTGATTTGGAAGGCTGACGAAAAGCTCGAAGGGGTGATTCTCGAGAAGAAGCCGTGCACCTATTCCTACTACGCTCCGCCGTCGCATGTCTTCGTGGACGCCGAATTCAACCAGTACGAGATCGACGCCGAAGTCATTGCCGACCTGGAAAAATTCCTGGCTCCGGACATGACTGATGTCTGTGAAGTGACCTTCTACGAGGGGACCCCGATTGCCGTGGTCCTGCCTCGCTCGATCATTCGCGAAGTGGAATACACCGAACCGGCCGCCCGCGGCGACACTTCGGGGAAGATCACCAAAGCGGCCGTGTTGAAGGATACGAAGCACGAAATGCAGGTCTCGGCCTTCGTTGAAATCGGCGACAAAATCGAAATCGATACGGAAACTGGCGAATTCAAACGCCGCGTGACGTAAGACGTTTTGCTGACTCCCATACCAGCTCGAAGCGTAAGCGAGTGCATTTTCCGCGGAAATCACCGGAAAATCGCTCGCTTGCGCTTTTTGACATTGATCAGACGGACAGATGAAACCGAGGGTCTCCAAGGCCACCCTTCCCTCCAGGCACAAGAAAACGACACAAACGAGGGAGCATCAAGGAATCCCGACGGAATCGACTGATATCCCTTCGTGACCTTCTGTTCCAATCCTTTTAAACAGAAGGTCACAAAGGACACGAAGAAATACGAAGTCTCGGGACGTTAGATAGCCAAACTCAATTGCTGGACGGACGGGCCACGATACCGTCGAGACGCACTCTTCGCCCGAACCGGCACCTGCCCAAACGTGTCCTTTCTCTGATACCAGAGTGAATCGTTTCATCAGAAAGCTGGGGGTACCGCTGTGCTCAAGCAGGAATATCTCAAGGACATGATCTTCGTGATCGATGAGTTCATCTCGCCCGAGGAATGTCAGCAGTTCATCGCGCGGAGCGAAGAAATCGGCTACGACGAGGCGACGATTACCACGCGTTCCGGACCGATGATGCGCAAGGATATTCGCAACAACACGCGTGTGATGTTCGACGATCTGGAGCTGGCGGACCGCTTGTTCGACCGCGCGAAGCCATATCTCGTTCCGACCCGGTCGTCTCGCCAGCCGATCGGGTTCAACGAACGGTTCCGCTTCTATCGGTACGAACCTGGACAGCGTTTCGCGCCCCACTTTGATGGTCCGTTTGATCGCGGTAACGGCGAACGCAGCATGTTCTCGTTTCTCATTTACTTGAATGAGGATTTCGAAGGCGGCGAGACTCGGTTCTTCGAACCGCAGGAGATTGCGATCAAGCCGCAAACCGGCCAGGCCCTGGCGTTTTATCATCAACAGCTGCACGAAGGCGCGGTGTTGTTACGTGGGGTCAAATACGTGCTGCGAACCGACGTGATGTACGGCACTCCGTAGAAGTCGTGAGCAGACTGGCGCTAGCCAACGGTTCTTCCATCGAGACCGACAGACAAGACCGATGGCTAGCGCCGTGCCGCTCACGAACTCAGCGATACAATTTACGCGACAGCCGCCGGCGGCTAATGTGGTAGGAATAGAGCCTGCGCCGGCCTGTGGTTGCTGTGAATCGTTAAAACGCCATCGCTCGAGGATCTTCCGATGTCCGACCCTGATTTGACTGCACCTGCGTCGGCTGCGTTTTCGCGGCGACGGTTCCTCGAAGCTTCGGCCGTGCTGGCCGGTGCGCTGGGACTGCCAGAGGCCGCAACCGCTCAGGCGGCAGCTCAGCAGAAGCCGGCCGGTGGCACGCCGCCGAAAACGCCGGGCCGGCCCCATCCGCTCGATCCCCTGACCACAGACGAAATCGTGCGTGCGGTCGAGATCGTCCGCAAAGCACGCAAGGTCGACGACACCTGGCGGTTCGTCACCGTCACGCTCGCCGAGCCGAACAAGGCCGCGATGAAAATCTTCAAGCCGGGTGGAGCGGTCCCGCGTCGGGCGTTTGTCATCACCATCGACCGGGCCAAAGGCCAGGCCTATGAGGGAACGGTCGATCTCATCAAAGGATCTGTGGAGCGATTCGGTCCACTCGCGGCAGGCTTGCAACCGGCGATCACCTTGGATGAATTTGCCGAATGCGAAGAGGCGATTAAAAAATCGCCCGAGTTTCTCGCCGCATTAAAGAAGCGGTGTGCGACCGACGTGCAGCTCGTGATGGTCGATCCATGGTCGGCCGGCACATACGGTACTGAACTTCCCGAAGACAACGGCAAACGGCTCTCGCGGGCCCTGGCGTGGGTGCGGACCGAGGCTAATGACAACGGCTATGCCCGACCGCTGGATGGCGTCGTGGCGGTTGTCGATCTCAACAAGATGCAAGTCGTGCGAGTCGAAGACTATGGAGTCATTCCGCTGCCCCCCGAGTCGGGCAACTGGTATCGCAGCTATCAGAAAGAATTTCGCGAGGCTCCCCAACCGCTGGAAATCGTGCAGCCGAAAGGGCCCAGCTTTGCCGTCGACGGCTACGAAGTGGCCTGGCAGAAGTGGAAGTTTCGGATCGGCTTTACTCCTCGTGAGGGGTTGGTCCTGCACAACATCTCGTACACCGACGCCGGTCACGAGCGGCCAATCATCTATCGGGCGGCGATCTGCGAGATGGTCGTCCCCTACGGCGACCCGGCCGAGCGGCACTATCGCAAGAACGCGTTCGACATCGGTGAATACGGAATCGGGATGTTCGCCAACTCGCTCGAAATGGGCTGCGACTGCCTGGGGACGATTCAGTATTTCGACGCCCGGATGAACGACAGCAAGGGCCAGCCCGTCACCATCAAGAACGCCATCTGCCTGCACGAAGAAGATGTCGGCGTACTATGGAAGCACACCGACTGGCGCACCAATCAATCGGAGACACGACGTTCGCGGAGACTATCGGTGTCGTTCGTGGCGACCGTCGGGAACTACGAATACGGCTTCTTCTGGTACCTCTACCAGGACGGCAACATCCAGTGCGAAGTGAAGCTCACCGGCATCATGCACACGACGACGGTCGGCCCGGATGAAAAGCCCGAGTTCGGTAATCTCGTGGCCCCGCAGCTCAACGCGCCCTTCCATGAACACATCTTCGCGGCCCGCCTCGACATGGCCGTCGACGGCGACGAGAACTCGATCTATGAAGTGAACACGGTCTCGCTTCCCGCAGGGGCCAGCAACCCCTACGGCAACGCCTTCCGAGCCGAGCAAACACTGCTAACAAAAGAATCCGAAGCCCAACGCTCAGTCAACGGTGCCTCAGCGAGGTACTGGCGGATCGTCAATCCAAACAAAAAGAACCGCATCGGCGAACCGGTCAGTTATCGCCTGATCCCTGGAGAAAATGCACCCCCATTCGTACGTCTCGACGCGGCGGTGATGTGTCGGGCCGGCTTCATCGCTCATCAACTGTGGGTGACCCCCTACGACCCCCAGCAGCGTTACGCCGCTGGAGACTACCCCAATCAACATCCGGCTGGAGACGGACTACCGAAATACGTCACCGCCGATCGTCCGTTAGTGAACATCGACTTGGTGGTGTGGTACGTCTTCGGCCACAACCACGTGCCGCGCTTGGAAGACTGGCCCGTGATGCCGGTCGCCACGCTGGGCTTCCTGCTCAAACCCGACGGCTTCTTCGAACGCAATCCAGCCCTCGACCTGCCGCCTCCCGAGAAAGCCTAGCTCGGAGTGTTATCGGTGCGGGGTCCGGTGTAAGATCCTGAAGTGACCACGATTGTCTTTACCAGAGTGTCGCCTCTCATTCTCGAGACATCTATGCTTAATCGACTGGCCCGGATTGGGCGATGGAGGCCAGTGGGTCGCTTGATCCCTGTCGCCCTAGCGGCAGCACTCCTGACCGGTCTGCAGGCCGAAGATCTGAAGACGGTCCCGCCTGTCGCTACGAAGACGATCGCGGCTGACAATGTCATGTGGCGATTTGATGGGAATGGCCGGTTTCCGAATGTTCGTCCCCCTTCTGAATGGCGGATGGAACGGAATATTCTCTGGAAGACCCCCGTGGAGATCGGTGGCTATTCTTCGCCGATTGTCGTCAAAAACAAGGTTTTCGTGACGGCCGAAATGGGTAGCCTGATTTGTCTGGATGTTGCCAATGGCAAAATTCTCTGGAAGAAGGACCTCTTCAGTCCCACCAGCACAGATATCCCCCCTGATCTGACAAAGAAACTGATGCGCGGTTGTGGAGGCGATAGCAAGCAGTCGACTCCGACGCCCACCAGCAACGGCGAACTGGTGTTCTATATTAATGCGATGGGGCTGTGTGCCTGCTACGATCTGCAGGGCCATCGGAAGTGGGTCCGGATCATCGAAACCGCTGAGGACGAAGAACACTTCAGTGCCTCGCCGATTTTTATTGGCGACCGAATCATTCTGTCCTGGGGCTGTCTCCTCGCCCTTAATGCCAAGGATGGAACGATACTGTGGAAGGCCATCGACGCCAAGCCGACGCACGGTACGCCGGCCATTACCCGGATCGGCGACGTTGAAGTCGCGATCACGCCTGCCGGTGATATCGTGAGGCTGATCGATGGCGAGATCTTGTGCGCCGGCCTGTTCGAATCGACCTTCACCACGCCTCTCATCGAAGGCAATACGGTTTATGTCATCGATGCTGTCGCGAAGGCCCTGGAACTACCTGCCAGGGCCGAGAAGGGAATGCAATTGAAAGAGCTCTGGAACATTGAGCGGATTGGTGAATTCATGGCCTCGCCCATTTACTGGGACGGGCTGATTTACACGATTGAGAGTAAACGCGGCCGGCTGCATATCATGGATGCGAAGACCGGCGAAGTCCTGACGGTCACTCGTTCCGTCGACCCTGCCACCAAGGCTCCGAAGATCGAAGCAGGCCTGAAGATTGAAGGCCTGACCGTCGGACGGTATGCGTACGCCAGCCCGGTCGTGGCCGGGAAGAATGTCTTTTTCTTCGACGACTCCGGAAACACAGCCGTATTCGAACTCGGCCGGGAACACAAATTGGCCCGTATCAATAAACTGGAAGACGGGCTTGTCGGGACCCCTTTTTTCTTTGACGATAAAGTCATCATCCGTGGTAACGAGACGGTTTATTGCATCGGTGAGAAACATTAGTGGAAGTACAACCATGTCTCTTAGAGCAACATTGATCTTGTGTGTGGCGTGTGCCTCGGTGGTCGTCGCGGCAGAGAAAGCCACCGTCAAATCACCGGGAGTGACCGATTGGCCTCATTGGGCCGGGCCCCTGTCGAATTGCACGACGGATGAGAAGGGATTGTTGAAGTCCTGGCCGAAGGAAGGCCCCAAGGTGCTCTGGCGACTGCGAGTGGGTACCGGTTCCAACCATCCGTCCGTGGCGGGCGACGATCTCTGCTTCGCCCAGTTGGATGAAGATGCATTGCATGAAACCGTCAAATGCCTGGATGCCAACACGGGCAAGGAGAAATGGAGTCACACTTATGAGGTACCTCCCGTCCATACCGTTGGCTGGGGTGAACTGGGCGTGCGGGCGACGCCCACCATTACCGACAAATACGTCTACGAAGTCGGCACGTTCGGAAACGGTTTCTGTTTTGAACGGGACACGGGCAAGATTGTCTGGAAGCACAACTTCAGAGAAGAATCCCCTTATCTGGATGGATCATTGAAAGGGGACGGCAATCTGGAATGGAAGGGCTTTAACGGGTCGCTGGTGCCCTTCGGCGACAAGATTGTGTTGTTCTACTGGCAGGGAGGAAACCCCGCCATTCCCGCTTGGGCCAAGACCGAAGTGACCGACAAGATGCAGGTCTTCGCGTACGATGCTCAAACGGGAAAGACGGCCTGGAAGTTCGAGGAAACATGTGCCCCCGGAACTCGCGGTCCGGGCCTGGTCACGGGTTATGGGCTGCCGATCACATTTCACAATGAGCCTTGTGTTGTGATTCATGGAAATCGCCAGTGGAAAATCCTGAAGTTAGCGGACGGCAAGCAGGTTTGGAGCTGGGAGTGCTCTGGACCTAACGAGGCCCCGGCGTGGGCCAGTGGTGGACTCAAGCCTGTCGGTCCCAATCTTTATCTGGACGATCTGAACGGCTGGCAGAAGTCGCTGGTGGAGTGCGATTTTTCCCAGGCAGACCCTAAACCCAAAGTGCTCTGGACGGGCAATGAAGTCCATGAAGCCATCACGCCGCCCGTAATCTTGAACGGCCACATCTATGGCTTCTGGGTCGACAAACGTGAGGAAGCGTGGGCTCTAGGCGGCAGCCCGGGCAAAGCGGGCTTCTCACTGCGGTGCACCGATTTGCTCACAGGGAAACTTCAATGGTCGCAACCTGGCTTCCGCATGGGGCTCTCCATGAGTGCCGCCGAGGGGCTGATTTATGTTCGCAGCCATAAGACTCTCACGCTGATCGAAGCCAATCCGAAGGCGTACGTGGAGAAGGGCCGGATTGAAAACGTCCATGACCTGAAGAATACGGGGCCGCGCAGCCAAAAGGGTCTGCTGGATTGGAACATGCCGGTGATTTCCAACGGACGCCTGTTTACCCGCACTCCCGTCGAGATCATCTGTTACGACATTAAATACCACGCCGTTGGTGACGAGACTTCGAAATGAGGCGCGGTCATTTCCTGCAAAGGCTTGGGAATCGCCGCAATTCAATCCTCCCCACCGAGAAACCCACGTTCTCTCGATGTCATCAGTGGCCAGAAAATTAGATGTTGTCAAAAAAACGGACTTAGGGTAAAAGTCGGCCTTATTCCCCAAAGCTGTCAGAATCCATTCCCCCAGAAGGCTCCCGTCACATCGCTGATGGGCGCGCCTGACCGCGTTTTTCTGTCGACAATTCCGAAGTTGTGCTTGCCTCACCGTAAAGTGCTCTCACCCCCCGAGAGTGCCCCCGTTCGTTGTTTCACGCCGTTAATCCATTCGGTTGACTCCCACGTCGCAATCGGAACGCGATGCTCTTTCATTCGTTTCAATTCCTGGTCTTTTTCAGCATTGTCTTCAGCGTCTATTGGTTGCTGCGCGATCATCGCCAGCGGTTAATGTGGCTGTTGGGGACGAGCTGCTACTTCTATATGAGCTGGAATCCCTGGCTCATTCTGCTGATTCTGCTGTCGGCCGCGGTGGACTATCTCGTTGCGTTGCGACTGGAACGGGTTACCACTCAGTCCATTCGACGAATCCTGTTGATCTGCAGCATTTCTGCCAACCTCGGACTGTTGCTGTATTTCAAATACACCAATTTTCTGCTCGATGCCGTCGCCCCGGCCATTAATTTGTTGGGAGTTAAGTTTCAACCCCCGCTGGTTCACCTGATTCTCCCCCTGGGGATTTCGTTCTATACCTTCGAGACCATCAGCTACATCGTGGATGTCTACCACCGGCGGCGGGCTCCGGTTAAGAATCTGGTCGATTATGCCCTCTACATCATGTTCTTTCCGCATCTAGTCGCGGGGCCCATAGTTCGACCGCATGATTTCCTGCCGCAACTCGCCACGAAAAAGCACTGGTCCTGGTTGCGGATGCAGGTTGGCCTGCAGCAGTTTCTCGTGGGTCTGTTCAAAAAAGCGGTTATCGCGGACACTCTCGCACCGGTTGTGGATCAAGTCTTCCTCCATCCTGACGGCTATGAATCGTCCGCCATCTGGTTGGCGGTGGTGTGTTATGCCGTCCAGATCTACTGCGATTTCTCCGGCTATTCCGATATGGCAATCGGTCTGGCCCACACGTTCGGATTCAGTTTGCCCGCCAACTTTCGCATGCCTTATCTGGCGAGCAGCATCACCGAATTCTGGGGCCGGTGGCATATCACCCTGTCGACCTGGCTGCGCGACTATCTGTATATCCCACTCGGTGGCAATCGCGGGGGCACGCTTTACACCTACCGCAATCTGATGCTGACCATGTTGTTGGGCGGCTTGTGGCACGGTGCTCAGTGGACGTTTATCATCTGGGGTTTCTACCACGGAATTCTGCTCATCGTCGATCGCCTGCTGCCTCGCCGCGGCTGGTTGGCAACCCCCGCCGCAAAGCCGTTACACATTGCTGTCACGTTTCTCTGCGTCTGCATCGGCTGGGTCTTTTTTCGAGCCCACCGACTGGAAGACGCGGGCATCATTCTGAAGCGCATGTTGATTCCCACTGGCGGTACATCCCTGACTTACGCTTCGTGCGTGGTCGTGACGCTCTGTCTGCTGCTGGTCTTGGCCGGTCATCTGATTGCCGAGTGGGCTAATCTAAAAAAGCTGTTGCGATCACTGCCGCGACCGGTATTAGGTGCGCTCCTGGGCCTATCACTGTTTGCGGTCCAATTGTTGATTCCTGAAGGCAGTAAAGCGTTCATCTATTTTCAATTCTAAAGACCGATCGAGACGACCATAGCGGAGGCGAAGCGGGCCCCATGCCCCGATCGAATATCATTCCTGTAGACAAACCCTTGCCAGCGCCCGAGCGCCGCGCGCGAGTTGTCGTCGTCTGGACGGCGATGGCGTTTGTCTTGATGCAGGTCGTCGTCGCCGCCCTTCCGGGATATCCCTGGTCGACTCGTACCGAACCAGAAACGGCCGTTCGCGCAAATCGCTTTCAGCGTGATAGCGGCTGGTTGCGGACGACCCCGACGCTCGAAGAAAGCATCGTCCAATGGCAAGTGCATCACCTGTTGACCGCGGTGCCCCCCCAGGATGTTCTATTTGTCGGCGATAGTTCTTGCCTCATGGGAGTGATTCCCGAGGTGATCACCCAGGGTACCCAGCTTCGAGCCTGGAATCTGGCAACCGTGGGCTCACTTTCCACGCTGGGACAGGCCGACATCCTGGATCTCTATTTCGCGAAACATCCATCTTCAACCCCTAAACTCGTCGTGTGCTATCTGGCGCCGCCGACGCTGGCGCGCGATCAGGAAGAGATCGAACGGCAGGGGGTTTATAACGGCTTGCGGGAATGGTTATACGGGGCAGATGCAGGGCTCGCAGCGAATCTGCCATTGACGCAGTTACCCGCATATCGACTGCGCCGCCCGCTGTATCAAACAGCGGCTCAGATGCTGGGCACCAGCTCACCGCGGCCACTCGTGAGCGTGCGACGCGGCCCGTTTCCCTCGGACGACGAAGTACGACGGACACTGTTGGAAACGCGCGGATATTTCGCCGAGTCGCGTAAGAATCAATTGCCGGCAATCGAGCCTGCCACCAACCACTTGCAACTGACTGCAGATAGCTTGCGAGGCATCGTGCAGATGTTTGAAAGCACCCATGCACGTTCGATCGACCTGGTCATCATGATGACGCCGCTGCCCGAACGTTATCGCAAAGCTCAGGACGACGTGGATTATCGGAAGCTGGCAGACACATTGTCCGCGGCCGCACGACGATTTCCCAAGGTCAAGATTCATGCCCCCCTGTTGCGTTATTTTGATGACGCCAGCTTCGGGACTCCGCACCATCTGACAAAGGCCGGGGCCACCCGAAATTCCGTGGACCTCGCTAAGATCATCGCCGCGATCATCACACAGCCGACGCCAGAGCCTGAGCCAACCCCAGCCAGTCCGGCAACGGGCGGCGCGGTAGCCGGTGGTGAACGCCGAATTCGTTAATCGCATTCGTGAGGTCGTTCGCACGAGATCTGTTCGAAGAAGACCCCGACAGGTGAACCTTTTAGCGGGCTGATGTGTCACCATCGCACGTTCCTGTGTCGCCAGCGAGGCACCGAACGGCCCGGCACGATGATGCGTTAAGGAACTGGACAATCTCATGCAGACGAACGACCTCCATGAACAAGAACCGAGCGGCTTTTGACTGAGTGCACCGGCACGGCTTTTTTCAGAGATTGAAATCAGATGCCCCAACCGGCGCAAATGTGCTGGTCGGGGTTTCTGCGTTATTTGAAGTCAGAGAAATGGCGAGGTGGCCGGTGGAAGCGGTCGTGTTCATGGGCATTCAGGGATCGGGGAAATCATCCTTCTTCAAGGAACGGTTCTTCACGACCCACGTCCGCATCAGTCTCGATTTGCTGAAGACTCGACACCGTGAACTGCGGCTGCTCAATGAATGCCTCGGCATGTTGCAGCCCTTTGTAATCGATAACACGAATCCGACTTGTGACGAGCGGCTCAATTACATCCGTGCCGCGAAACCATTGCGATTTGACGTGGTTGGCTACTACTTCCAATCGAAGGTAACGGACTGTCTGCTGCGGAACAGCGAACGGTCTGCAGCCGAACGTGTCCCGGATGTCGCAATTTTGTCCACAGCGAAGAAACTCGAATTGCCGACTTGGGCCGAGGGCTTCGATCATTTGTTCTACGTTCGACTGGAAGACGGACAATTCGTCGTGGAGGATTGGAAAGATGAAGTTTGACGACCTTGACCAGAAAATGCGGGTCTTCGAAACCGCCGCGGACTACTGCGTGCTGCCGGACATGTTCATGGTTGCTCGCCTCGATGGCCGCAGCTTCACTCGTCTGACGAAGGAATTCTGCCAGTTCGAAGCTCCATTCGATGTACGGTTCCGTGATCTGATGGTAGAGACTGCGGCGAGTCTGATGACCTGCGGCTTTCGGGTGATCTATGCCTATACGGAAAGCGATGAAATCTCTCTACTCTTCGACCGGAGTGAGCAGCTGTTTGGACGGAAGCTGCGGAAATACAATTCGACCTTGGCCGGGGAAGCGAGTGCTAAGTTCTCGCTGCTACTCGGAACCGTGGCAACGTTCGATTGCCGGATCTCACAATTGCCGAGCCTTGATCTGGTCGTGGATTATTTTCGCTGGAGGCATGAGGATATCGCTCGGAACGCCGTGAGTGCTCACTGTTATTGGATGTGCCGCAAGTCGGGTCTCGACGAGCAAGAGGCCACTAAGAAGATTTTCGGCTTGTCGGTCGGTCAACAGCAGGAACTGCTGTTTCAGCAGGGCATCAACTTCAACGACCTACCCAACTGGCAGAAGCGGGGCGTGGGGCTGTATTGGGAAGAATATGAGCGAATGTCAGAGAACCGGAAGACGGGTGGCGAGGTGCAGTCTGTTCGACGGAGAATCAAGCGGGACTATGACCTGCTGATGAAAGAGGAATACAGCAAGTTCGTATCTCGTCTTGTGATGCAAGAAACCAATTAGAGCCTGGCAGTCTGCCGAGTGGACGGGAATAGATCATGGGCACTTCACGCGACGACTTCGTCAAATACCCGCGAACACCGCATCTCTTTGGGTCGAAGGGGACGGACGACGACAAGCATCTCAGTGAAACTGAATCGACACGTTTTATTGTCGATGGCTCATTGATTGTCGAAGAGAAGATCGACGGGACCAATGTGGGTATCCACTTCTCCGACAAAGGTGAAATGGTCCTGCAATGCCGAGGTCACCTCATCACAGAAGGCATGCACCCGCAGTACGATCTGTTTAAGCAGTGGGCAGCGGTGAAGCGGTTTGTCTTGGAAGACCGGCTCAAAGATCAATTTATCCTGTTCGGCGAATGGGTCTACGCCCGACACTCGATTCTTTATCGGAAACTGACACATTACTTCTTCGAGTTCGACATCTACGATAAGCACCTGCGGGCGTTCCTCGATCTGGAGCAACGCCGGCAACTATTGTTAGATTCAGGAATACTGACTGTTCCGGTCGTCCATACGGGGGCGCTCGAACGATCTGACCTCGAAGGTCTCATTGGACCGTCGCAGTTCGGCAGTCAGTTCGATAATCCGTTGACGAAACGAACTGACAACCTGATGGAAGGTGTGTACCTGCGAACGGAAGCGGATGGTGTGGTCACGGGTCGCGCGAAATTCGTACGGCCTGAATTTGTGGAAAAGATTAAACAGAGCACTCATTGGCAACATCAGATGATGGTGCCGAATGAGTTGGCAGACGGTGTGGATATCTGGTCATGAACTGGCAAGAACTTCAGAAAGCATCCATCGACGACATCGTGGCTTGGGCCGAGTCCCAGTCATGGTGTCGAGCGATGGCCGAGTGTGCTCAGGATGCCGACTGGCATTCGGAGGGCGATGTCTGGACGCACACGAAAATGGTCTGCCAGCAGCTTCTGCAGCTTGAGGAGTGGCCGTCACTGACTTCCCGCGAACGCATCCTGTTGATCTTCACCGCTCTGTTTCATGATGCGGCCAAGCCATTGACCTCAGAGGTCGATCCGGTGACGGGACGGATCACCTCGCATAAGCACTCTGTTAAAGGCGAACACCTCGTGCGAGGAGTTCTGCGTAGTTTGGATTGTGACTTGGCAACCCGAGAGCAGATTGCCCGACTCGTCCGCTACCACGGTCGTCCAGCGTTCCTATTGGAGCGACCTGATCCGTCTCATGAGCTGATTCGGCTGTCATGGCTGGTCAACAATCGTCTGCTCTATTTGTTTGCATTGGCCGATACCCGTGGTCGGGACACAGATTCCATGACGAGGCCCGTGGAGAATCTGCACTTTTGGAAACTCGTGGCGGAAGAGAATGGCTGCTATTGCGAACCTTACAAATTTGCCAATGATCACGCACGCTTCCTGTACTTTCGCCAAGACAAGCCGAATCTGCACTACATTCCGCACGAGGACTTTGCTTGCACCGTCACGATGATGTCGGGGCTACCTGGCAGCGGTAAAGATTATTGGGTTTCGCGTCATCGAGCAGATCTGCCAATAGTTTCGCTGGATGATATTCGAGGAGAGCTTGAGGTCGATCCGACAGGCAACCAAGGCGAGGTGATCCAACTGGGGCGTGAGCGGTGCCGAGAACTGTTGCGAACCAAGACGTCGTTCGTCTTCAGTGCCACCAATCTCATGTTTCAGACTCGGCAGAGATGGGTCGATCTGTTCGCCGATTACAATGCCCGGATTGAGATGGTTTATGTCGAGCCATCCTACCCTGTCCTCCTCAATCAAAATAAGCGACGGGATCGGTCAGTCCCCGCGCAGGTGATTCATGACTTGGCGAACAAGACTGAGCCCCCGACATGGTTGGAATGTCATAGTCTAATGATGAGCGATGGAACAACGGCATGAACGATGTTCCGAATGCTAAATTCTCTCAAGACACCAAGAAATTGCGCTGTGCAAGTCGCGATCGGAAAAATCCCGCCGGGCTTGCAAATCGCCCTCTCCACGATATCCTTTAATGTGTAACCGTGGTTACATTGAGAGGAAGGTGGCGAGATGCAGGATTCTGAGGTCGACACGACGCGAGCCGATATGGCGGTCATCGCCAATGGCTCAATGCCCAACTATTCGCTAATGCAGCTGACCGCTTACCATCTCAAGCTGGGGACGGTCGGATTCGGTGGTCCAGTGGCCCTGGTCGGCTACATGCATCGCGATCTTGTCGAACGGCGACAGTGGATTTCCGAGGCCGAGTATAAGGAAGGGCTGACATTAGCGCAGCTCATGCCCGGGCCGCTGGCCGCTCAGTTGGC
>JAQGHS010001043.1 GCA_028291605.1 Planctomycetaceae bacterium
CGGTACGAATCTGGCTGTATCAGGACTGTTCAGCGAAGGCCGGTTCAATCTCTTCATCAAGGCCCTGGCCACGAATGGTTCGGCCAAGATTCTGGCCGAACCGAATCTCGTGACCTTGAGCGGCCAACCGGCAACCTTCCTGGCGGGTGGTGAATTCGCCGTGCCAACGGTCGTCGGTGTCGGTGGTGCTCAAGCGGCGACCACGAGCTTTAAAGGATTCGGTACCTCGATCCGATTCACGCCGACGGTGCTGGACCACGATCGGATTCGCCTGCAGGTGATTCCGACTTTCAGTACTTTGAATCGTAATAACGCAGTCAACGGCATTTTCGGTCTCGACACCCGTACGGTCAGCACCACGGTTGATCTGCGTGAAGGTCAGGTCCTGGCACTGGCGGGATTACTGCAGGAAGAACAACGTGGCGAAAATACGCGTGTTCCCGGATTGGGCGACGTGCCGCTGCTTCGCACCTTCTTCAGTTCCAAGACGATCAGCCGCGACGAAACTGAATTGATCATTCTCGTGACACCCGAACTGGTCCATCCGCTGGAAGCCGAAGATGCTCCGACACTGTTGCCGGGCATGGAAGTGACCGAACCGGATGATATTGAGTTCTTCTGCAAGGGCCATATTGAAGGCCGTCCGGAATGCCATCACCGCAGTACGGTCTGGCCGATTTACCGCGACCGCCTGTGTGAATGCCGTAAGAAATTGAACACCGGATACCAGGACTCACAGAACTATTACATCAACGGCCCGAGTGGTTTTTCGGAATAGGGGAGCCGCAGGCCTCATTGGGGTGAGGTTACTGCGACGCGCGGATCAATAACTGACCGGCAGTTTTGCTGGCAGTTCACAGAGTGCTTACCGGGTGATTTTACCGGGGGGGGAATCATGTGGAATCGGAAGCGATTGGGCTTCATGGCCTCGACAGCCATCGGACTGTCTTTGGTCACTGGATGTCACCATTGCATGAAACGCTGCGACTATATGGGGGACATTACACCCCGCCCGCTGGGAACACTCAGTGATCCGATCTGGCAGAAGCTGGAACACAATGCCGAGGCTTCCGACTTCGTGATTCACGAACACGAGTTCACGGCGAACACGGCTCGCTTGAATGCCGCGGGCGAAGATCATGTTAAGGAAATCGCTTATCGGATCACCAAGAAGCCCACGCTGCCGTATCCGATTATCATCGAGCCCAGTTCGATGAGCCCGCGAGCTGGCGACAAATATGGCTTTGCGGTGCACAACGACCAGGCCCTCGACATGAATCGGCGGCAAGTTGTCGTGACGGCGTTGCAGGCCTTGGGAATGACCGATGCAGAACAGAAGGTCGTGTGTTCACCGGCATTGACCCCGGGCTTCCAGAGCTTCGAAGGCGAACGCGCCTATGGCCGTGGCTTCAGCGGCATGCAAGGTGCGTTCGGCGGCGGCGGAGTTGGTGGCGGCGGTGGTGGCTTCGGTGGCGGCGGTGGCGGTGGTGGATTCTTCTAAAAAACGCAAGTCGGGCCAAGACTGCTTTTTTTCGCTCATCGAGAGTGCCTGAACGTCGGGATTTTCTCATGAGAACTCATCCAGTTTGAGCCGCGGCGATTGCGAATTCATATCGTTTTCTATTGCAAAGTACTACGACTTCTTTTGGGTCAAGAACATTTCGCAGTGTAGACGGATGCTACGCTGTATTCCGCAAATAGAAGGATCGCCATCATGAGACGCTATAGTCTCTCCGCCGCAGTGCTACTGGCGTTAGTCGCTGGGCCACTGAGCGGTTGTGCTACAACGGGAGTTGGCGGCTTTGCTGCAGCCAGGGCTCAAAAGACTGAAGCGCAATACGATATGGCTCGGCTGGCAGAGTCCGAGGGCCATAATGACAAGGCGCGGGAAGTCTACGAGGGGATCTACAAGAAAGATCCCCAGAATGCTCAGGTTTGTCATCGCCTGGGAATCGTACACGCCAAGCAGTCCAACTATGAAGCGGCGAAACGCTACTTCAGTGAGGCTCATCTGCTGCGTCCGTCTGACCCGGAGATCTTGAACGATCTGGGTTACACGTGCTTCCTGTCCAACGACATGGCGAAAGCCGAAGCGGCCCTGGAAGACGCAATCAAGATCGATCCGCGGAATCATCGGGCGACCAACAATCTGGCGCTGGTCGTCGGCACACAAGGCCGTCTCGACGAGAGCTATCGCTTGTTCCGCCTGGTCAACAAAGAGGCGGAAGCGCACTCCAATGTGGCTTATCTGTACGCCCAACGGGGTGAAGGCAAGCAAGCTCTGGAGCACTACAGCCAGGCTTTGAACATCGATCCGCAAATGAAAAACGCCGGCAATGCGATGGTGGAAATCGCTCGCCTGCAGCAGAAGATGGAAGTCGACCGCAGCACAGAACGGACGGAATTGGCGAATCGTTATCAGCCAACTCCTGCCGTCCAGCAAGTTTCTGTGGCGACGCCCGCTGTCGCTCCAGCGATGCCTCAGTTGAATGACGTGATCGCTGACGCCCGGGCTGCTGAACGCAGTCCCGCGGTGGAAGTCGTGGCGGAAGGTCCTGTCAATTCGGCCGCTGCAGTTGCGCAACAACCGGAGACCCCGGTGGCAGTTGCTC
>JAQGHS010000009.1 GCA_028291605.1 Planctomycetaceae bacterium
GCGGCCAGCAGGATGCTCGCCCGCGACGCATGGATGCGGTCAGTCCAGATTCATCAGTCCATTCGCCCGGTTGAGGCGAATCGACGTGTTTCGTGAGGCGTCCTATGATTCGTGCGTTGTTCGTGGCAGCTGTTTTCGCTCTCTGTACCCCCGTCTGGTCATTTGCCGCTGCTCCGCAGTTGGGTGGCCTGACCCCGCGTGGTGTGCAGCGTGGTACTGATGCGGAAGTCGTCTTCAGCGGTGCCCGGCTGGAAGATGCTCAAGAGGTGCTCTTCTACGAACCCGGAATCTCGGTCGTCAAGCTGGAGGCGGTCAACACCAATTCGGTGAAGGCGATGTTGAAGATCGCCCCCGATTGTCAGTTGGGTGCCCACCGCCTGCGACTCCGCACCGCGACCGGCATCAGCGACCTGCGACACGTCATGGTCGGCAATTTGCCATCCGTCGCTGAAGTCGAGCCGAACAGCGATTTTGCTACCCCGCAAGCGATCCCGATGAACGTCACGGTGATGGGCGTCTCCGACAATGAAGACGTCGATTACTTCGTGGTGGACGCCAAGAAGGGTGACCGCATCACGGCCGAAGTCGAAGCGATTCGTCTCGGCATCAGCATGTTTGATGTCTATGTCGCGATCTTGAATTCGGCCCGATTCGAACTCGCCGCCAGCGACGACAACGCATTGATCTGGCAAGACGGCGTCGCCTCCATCATCGCTCCCGAAGACGGGAAGTACATCATCCAGGTCCGCGAAACGTCTTACGGCGGAAATGGCGGCTGCCTGTATCGCGTCCATGTTGGTAACTTCCCCCGCCCGCTTGCCACGCTGCCGGCTGGCGGCAAAATTGGTGAACCGGTCACGATCAAATTCCTCGGTGACGTTGCGGGTGACAAGGATCAACCTTTCACCTTAACGGCCAACGGCTTGGACAAGTTCGCCATCTTCGCTCAAGACGACAAGGGCGTGGCCCCGTCACCGAACTGGTTGCGAGTCTCGGAATTCGGCAACGTTCTTGAAGCCGAGCCCAACGAAACACACGATAACGCGACCAAGTTCGCCGCCCCGATGGCCTTGAACGGTGTCCTCTCGCAACCCGGTGACACCGACAATTTCCGCTTCACCGCCAAGAAGGGCGAGGTTTTCGACGTCCGTGTGCATGCTCGCAGCATCCGCTCGCCGCTCGATCCCGTGCTCTACATTTTTAACGCGGGTGGCGGGGCTCTCGCCGGGAATGATGACAGCGGCGGACCCGACAGCTTCTTGCGGTTTACCGCTCCGGCCGATGCCGATTTCGTCATCAACGTCTCGGATCATTTGAAGAACGGCGGACCGACCTATGCTTACCGAGTCGAACTGACGCCGGTGAAGCCGACCGTGAAATTGTCGGTGGGTGAATTCCAGCAATACGTTCAGCCGACCGTCTCGATTCCGAAGGGCAATCGGACCGCGGTGATGATTAACGCGTCCCGCATTGATTGCGGCGGAGCCATTACGATCAAGGGTCTCGAGTTGCCCCCGGGCGTCACGATTGAGACTCCGCTCATGCCGGCCAATCTGAGCAGCGTGCCGGTCGTCTTCGTCGCGGCTCTCGATGCGGCAAACAGCGGACGCATGGTCGATCTCGTCGGCGTGCTCGAAGATGCCGAGAAGAAGCCTGTTCTGGAGGGTCATCTGCAACAAGATGTCGTCCTGATTCGCGGACAGAATCAAGCTCCGTTCTGGACCGAAAGCGTCCCTCGTCTCGCCACCGCGGTGACCGACGAAGCTCCGTTTTCGATCGAGATCGTCGAACCCAAGGTGCCCCTCGTACATGATGGTCAGATGGGTGTGAAAGTGATCGCGAAGCGCAAAGAAGGCTTCACGGCTCCCATCAAGATCGACATGTTGTGGTTCCCCCCCGGCGTCAACGGCAGCCGCGAAGTTTCCATTCCGGAGAAGGCGACTGAAGCCATCATCCCGATGAATGCCGCCGGCAATGCTCAAGTTGCCGAGTGGAAGATTGCGGTCACGGCTTCGGCGACGGTCGGCAACGGGCCGATTTTCATCTGTTCGCCGTTTGCCACCTTGAAGGTCGCGGAACGCTACCTGACGTTTGCCTACGACCAATCTGCTGTCGAGCAAGGCAAAGATACCGAAATGGTCATCAAGGTCACCAAGGTCAAGGACTATGCGGGGCCCGCCAAGGTGACCCTGGTCGGCTTGCCCAACAAGGTGACCACCGATCCCATGGAAGTGAATAAAGATCTGGCCGAGCTGATCTTCAAGATCAAGACCGACAAGGAATCGCCCGCGGGCAATCATAAGAATCTGTTCTGCCAGGTGATCGTGATGGAAAACGGCGAACCGATTCTGCACAACCTCAGCGGCGGTGTGCTGCGGATCGACGTTCCGTTGCCCCCGAAGAAGGATGCCCCTCCGCCCATGCCCGTCGTCGCAGCCGCGCCGACACCCGCGGTGGTGGCTCCTGTGGCCGCTCCGCCAATGAAGCGGTTGACGCGCCTGGAGCAATTGCGGGTTGAGCAGGCCGAACGTGAAAAGGCTTTGAAAGCTGGCGGCAAGTAATTTAGTGGTGAGTGACGAGTGGCGAGTGGCGAGAGAAATCCAAGCAAAGTCTGCTTTCTCACCACTCACCACTCGCCACCCGCCACTCCTCAATAACCTACAACGAATTTGCCGGTTTAAGGATATCTCTATGAACGTGACTCGCCTACTACTCGCGAGTGTGCTGATCAGCGGCTTGTGTGTCGGTTCGGTCGGGGCTCAAGACAACCCCGTCGCCGAATTGCGGGTCTTCCCGGGCGACATCAACCTGTTGACCGCTAAAGACCGCCAGTTGCTGGTGGTGCAGGCGGTTTATGCCAGCGGTCTCACACAGGATGTGACGTCGCAAGCGACGATGACCCTGGCGAATCCCGCCCTCTGCCGTCGCGATGGCAACACGTTCTGGGGTGCGGCTGACGGAGCCACCGAACTGAAGGTGGAATTTGGCGGCAAGATGATGACCGTGCCGGTCAAGGTCGAAAAGGCTGTCGAGCCGCGACCGATCAGCTTCAAGCTGGACATTATGCCGATCTTCATGAAGGCCGGCTGTAACAGCGGTAGCTGCCATGGTGCTGCCCGCGGTAAGGACGGTTTCCGCCTGTCGTTGTTCGGCTTCGACCCGAATGGCGACCACTATCGACTGACTCGCGAAATGAGCGGTCGTCGGATCGATCTGGCCGTTCCCGAGGCCAGCCTGACGATTGAGAAATCGATCGGTGCCGTACCCCATACCGGCGGTAAGCGATTCGAACTGGCCAGTGAATACGGCCAGGATCTGGTTCGCTGGATCGCCGATAGCTGCCCGATCGACGCGGCTGCGATCCCCACCTGTGTCGGTTTGGAACTCTATCCGAAGCAAGCGGTGCTGGACGGTCCCGGGGCGACTCAGCAAGTCACGGTCCGCGCCAAGTATTCTGACGGTTCTGATCGTGATGTGACCAACCTCGCCCTATTCCTGACGAACAATGACAACTCGGCTTCGATCAATGACAAGGGACTCGTCACAGGCGGAGCTCGCGGTGAAGCCTATGTGATGGCCCGGTTCTCGACGCACACCGTCGGATCGCAATACATCGTGTTGCCGAAGGGACTGAACTTCACCCCGTTCCAGTCCAAGGAAACGAACTACATCGATGCGCTGGTCAATGTGAAGCTCAATAAGCTGCGCATGCTGCCGTCGGAAGTTTGTACTGATGAAGTGTTTGTTCGCCGTCTCTATCTTGATCTGATCGGGTTGTTGCCGACGCTCGAAGAGTACAACCGCTTCATGGCTGACGCGGCTCCTGACAAGCGTGACAAGCTGATCGACGAGCTGCTGAACCGCAAAGAATTCACCGAGATCTGGGTGTCGAAGTGGGCCGAATGGTTGATGATGCGTTCGAACAACGTCATCAGCTACAAGGCCATGTTGCTCTACTACAACTGGCTCAGCCAGCAGGTCGCCAGCAATGTGCCGCTCGACAAGATGGTTCAGGGACTACTTGGTGCCAATGGTGGTACCTTCAAGGTTCCCGCGACCAACTATTTCCAGAACGAAACCGACACTCTGAAGGTTTCCGAGAACGTTGCCCAGGTCTTCATGGGCATGCGGATTCAATGTGCCCAGTGCCATAACCATCCGTTCGATCGCTGGACCCAGGACGACTACTACGGGTTTGCGTCGTTCTTCTCACAGATTGGCCGCAAGGGTGGCGAAGACTACCGCGAAACGATCATCTTCAACGCCGGTGGCGGCGACGTGCGTCATCCGATCGACGGTCGCGTGATGGTCCCGACGTTCCTCGGTGGTGGCCCTGCTGATACCGCCGGCAAGGATCGACGCGAAATCCTCGCCAAGTGGCTGGCGTCACCCAAGAACCCGTACTTCGCCTCCAACTTCGCCAATCGGGTGTGGCACCACTTCTTCGGAATTGGAATCATCGAACCGATCGACGACGTGCGCATCTCGAATCCGGCCAGCAACCCGGAACTGTTGTTGGAATTGGCCAACAAGTTCACCAGTTACAACTACGACTTCAAACAACTGGTGCGGGATATCTGCCGTTCGCAGACCTACCAGCGAGCGACTCATCGCAACGAAACCAATACGACGGACGAGCTCAACTTTGCCCATGCGAACCTGCGTCGCATCAAAGCCGAATCGATGCTCGATTGCATCAGCGAAGTGACCAATACCAAGGATAAGTTCCAGGGCTTGCCGATCGGTGCTCGGGCCACGCAGATTGCGGACGGATCGACTTCGACCTACTTCCTGGAAACCTTCGGCCGAGCGAAACGTGAAACGGTTTGCTCCTGCGAAGTGCGAATGGAGCCGTCGTTGTCGCAAGCGTTGCACTTGTTGAATGGCGACACAGTCAACGCCAAGATTCAACAAGGTGGCGTCATTACCAAGGCGCTCGCCGAGAAGGTCGAACCGCTGCAGATCGTCGAACGACTTTACATTGCCTGCCTGGGCCGCAAGCCCAACGAGGCAGAGCTCAATAACTTGAAGCCGTTGTTTACCCAGGGCAGCAACGTTCAACAGGCTCTGGAAGATACCTTCTGGGCCCTCTTGAACAGCCGCGAATTCCTGTTTAACCATTAATCGACTGCCGAATGTAGCCACGCTCGCCAGAGCGTGGGCCGCAACGCGAGTCACCCACGCTCTG
>JAQGHS010000022.1 GCA_028291605.1 Planctomycetaceae bacterium
ATTCACTCAGTCGATGAAAGTCCGATGAAGCCCGGTACGCGATCCTAGCTGGCGGGGTTGGAACCGCCCTAAAATCGCAGTTTTCCTAGCCAGGGATCGACCGTTCATGCCAAGAAGCCATCCAACATGCTCGACTTGAATCAATTGCCTATCGCAATTCGTCACGAAAACGGCCTCAGCCGCCGGCTGTTTCTCGCTTACGGAGCGGCACTGTCATCGCTGCCGTGGTTGGCCGACCGCACTGCTGCCGCCAACCGGAGGCAAATCTCGTTTGCCGCTAATCCCTTCAGCTTGGGCGTGGCCTCGGGAGATCCCGCTCCAGATGGAGTTGTCCTCTGGACCAAGCTGGCTCCGAAACCGCTGGAACCCCACGGCGGCCTCCCCGCCGAGGCCATCGAGGTCCAATGGGAAGTGGCCCAGGACGAAGCATTGAAGGACATCGTCCAACGCGGGAAGGTGCTCGCCACGCCGGAACTGGGGCATTCAGTGCATATTGAGGTAGAGAGCCTGCAACCCGATCGCTGGTACTGGTTCCGCTTCCATGCGGGAGATGCCACCAGCCCCATCGGACGGACTCGCACGCTGCCCGCAGCAGCGGTCATGCCTGAGAAACTCCGCTTCGCTTTTGCCTCGTGCCAGCACTACGAACAGGGCTTCTTTACGGCCTACGATCAGATGGCCAAGGATGAGCTCGATCTGGTCGTGCACCTCGGAGACTACATCTACGAATATGCCGGTAAGGACAAACTGGTCCGCAAGCATGCGGGGGGCAAGATCAAGTCTCTGGAAGATTATCGCATCCGGCATAACCAATACCGTGCGGACGCGTCGCTGCAGACAATGCACGCCCAGTGTCCGTGGTTCGTGACATGGGACGATCACGAATTCGAAAACAACTACGCTAACGACATTCCTGAAAGAGAAGGCCCAAGCACGACCGAATTCCTGGCACAGCGAGCCAGCGCCTATCAGGCCTATTATGAGATGATGCCCTTGCGGCGCGCATCCGCCCCGCACGGTCCGAACATGCAGTTGTACCGCAAGGCGGCATTCGGTCGGCTGGCCGAGTTCCTGGTTCTCGATACGCGCCAGTATCGATCCAATCAGCCCAACGGTGATGGGATGAAGGAATTGAACGCGGCCGCGCTGGATCCCAAACAAACGCTGCTCGGGAAGCAACAGTACGACTGGCTGAAGACCTCGTTGGAGGCCTCGCAGGGGACTTGGAATATTCTGGCCCAGCAGGTGATGATGGGGATGGTCGATCTAAGTCCCGGTGAGGCCGCCAAATACTGGATGGACCAATGGCCGGGGTACGCTCACGAGCGGATGGACATCGTCAAGTTCCTGGGAGACCGGAAGATCTCCAACCCCGTCGTGCTCACGGGCGACATCCACTCCAACTGGGTCAACGACCTGCGCGTCGACGACCGTCACACCGAGACGCCGGTCATCGCCACAGAATTCGTCGGGACGTCGATTACGAGCGGCGGCAATCCCAAGGGGAACGACAAGCCCCTGGATGCGCTGCTGGCCGAGAACCCCTGCATCAAATTCTGCAATCGCGAACGAGGCTATGTGCGTTGCACCGTGACCCCGAAAGAGTGGCACAGCGACTACGTTGTCATCGAAGACGTGACCAAGCCCAGCGGAGTCCCCGCGATTACCCGCGCAGCGTTCGTCGTTGAGGCCGGGCGGGCGGGTGCACAGCAGGCTTGATGCTGATGGGAGCTTCGCCCTTCCAACGATCGTGGAGCGATCAAAGAGTGTCGTTGATCACTCCGTGATCAAACGCGGTCGCAGTCTCGACCCCCAAGCCAAGACCAACCTACTGCGCACATTCGAGGCTCGCCACTGCGAACGCGTATGATCGCGGAGCGATCAACGACACTCATTCGGACGTGGCCCTCTAACGACTCAACACCCACAGCGCGACGTTGAAATAGAGCACGATCCCGAACACGTCAAGCAGCGACGCAATCAACGGCGTCGACATCAATGCCGGATCCATTCCGAATGACTTCAGGCTGATCGGTAACACGGCCCCAATCATCGTCCCCGCGACAACCACCAGCGGGATCGTCGTCACAACCACCAGCGATTGATACGCCGAGATGAGCCCCTGGCTCAGTACGAACCCGCACAATGACATGGAAAACCCGAGGATCAACCCAACGGCGAGCTCGCGTTTAATCAGCCGCGGGACCGACTCCTTGGTCAATTCGCCCAGGGCCATCGTACGAATCACCAGCGTCGCCGTCTGCGAGGCCGCATTGCCACCCGTCGCGATCACCAGCGGGACAAACAGGGCTAGCCATTCGTAAACCTTCGATAACTTCTGGTACGACTGCAGCACGTGCGCCGACAGAAACCCGGCAGCAAACAGAAACAGCAGCCAGCCACCGCGCTTCCAGGCGATCGTCAGCAGGGGCGTCGTCAGATAGCTTTCATCCAGCGGCTGCACGGCCGCTTGACGCTGAACGTCTTCTGTGGCTTCTTCCTGCAACACGTCCAGGACGTCGTCGTGCGTGATGATTCCGACCAGTTGGTCCTGCTGATCCACCACCGGAACCGCCAGGAAGTCGTAACGTGCCATCAACTGTGCGACTTTTTCCTGATCCTCAGTGACGCGTACCGAGATCACGTCCTTATCCATGATCGTATCGATCACGGCCGAGGTCTTCGCCAGAATCAGACGCCGCAACGTGATGAATCCACGCAGCCGCCGATCCGCATCCACGATGTAGACGTAGTAAATGGTCTCGCTGTTCGGCGCCTGCAGACGCAACTGATTGATCGCTTCACCAACAGTCAGGCCTCCCGGCAGCGAGGCATACTCCGTCGTCATGATCGAGCCGGCACTACGCTCGGGATAGGACAACAGGCGGCGGATATCAATCCGCTGAGACTGGGCCAGCAGTTGCAGGACTTTCTCAACCTCCCCGTGATCCATCTGCTCCAGGAGATCGACGCAATTGTCCGGCGCCATCTCCTGAACCAGTGGCAGGAGCTGGACGCGATCCATGCCGCGGACGAGTTCCAATTGCCGGTTCGGTGCGAGAAACTCGACGATTTCCACGCGCCGGTGCAGGCCGCAATACTCCAGGACCTGGCAGATTTGCTCGTTCGTCAGGCTTTCGAGCACCTGGGCAATGACGGCCGGATGCAATGCCTCACAGAATTCGCGCAAGCCCGCTGTATCCTGCTGGTGCAGCATCTCCTGCAACTCGGGAAGCAGCAACTGCCCGTACATCGCGTGACCTTACAACGTATCCGGCAATCAATGAGGCGTGTTGATTGCGGGAGGGGAGATAACTTCGCCAGGTAGGCCAGGCTGTGCCTGACGCCCACGGCTTTCTTTTTGTCGTCAGCGCCAGATCGTCAGGCACAGCCTGACCTACTACATGGTTGACTTACATCGCAAATGAAAAAATCCTCCGGCGGTAAGATACCGCCGGAGGACTGAAAGTTCATGCAGCCGTCGAAGATGCCAACTTAGCGCTTCGAGAACTGGAAGCTGCGGCGGGCCTTCTTGAAACCGTACTTCTTGCGTTCCACTTTACGACCATCACGAGTCAGGAAGCCGCCGTCGCTAAGCATATGGTGCAGCGAGGGATTCAGGACTTCCAAGGCACGCGAAATTCCGAGGAGCATTGCACCGGCTTGACCCGTAATGCCACCACCTTCGACGCGAACCCAGATGTCGTACTTGCCAACCACATCGGCAGCCTTCAGCGGAGCCATCACCGTTTCGCGGTGCTTCTCAACGCAACAGAAGTCTTCCAACGTGCGACCATTGATCGAAAACAGGCCGGTACCCGGCTTGATTCGGACGCGAGCGACCGACGTCTTACGTCGACCGGTTCCCATCGCGACGCCAAATTTGTCGAGCTTGCCACGCAACACGGGTTCGAAAACCGGCGCTGCAGGAGCAGCTGCATCAGTCGGGGCACCCGAGAACAGATTCTCGGTACTGCCAGCTTCCAAGGTTTCTGCAGGGGCAGCCGTCTCAACAGCTTCTACGACTTCTTCTTCCGACATACTCGCCATCCTAAGTTCGAGGGCTCGGTCAGCACCGTATTCAGTGACCACCGTGCTCAGTGAAATCTGCGTTTCGCTATCATCACCGTGGGAGTCACTCCCCACGTGTCGTCGTTACGTCAATATCTTAGCAATCAGATTGGACTTAGGAA
Organism: Planctomycetaceae bacterium; assembly: GCA_028291605.1. GTDB lineage: Bacteria > Planctomycetota > Planctomycetia > Planctomycetales > Planctomycetaceae > JAKFVC01. Next base: position 4,194 of record JAQGHS010000022.1, read on the forward strand.
ACGATCACCACTCGCGGCGAAGCATTCCAGCCAGAATTCTTGCTAATCCCGAACATTAAAGGTCGGTGAAAGTCAATTCCTGGGGCTGCTGGGCCTGGTGCGGGTGCTGGGTCCCCACATACAGCTTCAACTTGCCGAGCATTACGGCCTGCAGCTTATTCTTCGGCAGCATGCGGCGAATGGCCTCGTGCAGGAAGAAGGTCGGCTTACGCTGAATGATCGTGGCACCCTTCACAACCTTACGGCCGCTGGGATAACCCGAGTAGGATTGGTATTCCTTGATAGCCATCTTCTTGGTGAAGCTGGTGTGAGTATCATGGGCCATCAACTTACCCGAGAACCGGACCTTGTCGGCATTGATCACGATGACGCAGTCACCGCAAGCGACGTGGGGGGTATAGGTGGGGCGATGCTTACCCATCAGGATATTAGCGATCTTGACCGCGAGACGACCGACGATTTGATCGGTTCCGTCGACGATGTACCACACGGGCTTTACGTCAGCCGGCTTGGCGCAGTACGACTTGACGTTGGCGAAGACTTCCTTACCGATGCTTTTCGCTTTCGGTTCAGAACCTTCTGTCTTGGTGATTGTATCAGTACTCACAGCAACTACCTGCTCTCAATCTGTTGTCTCGCTGAATGGAACTCATTCAGTGAGCGACCGTTATGTCGAACTACCTCATTCCGTAAGGTGCCCGACACAAAGTCAATAGATCATCGCGGCCGCGTAATAGGGCCGGGGAAGTCAAAGAAAATAACGGTTCAATCGGCCGGATTCAACTCTACATCGAGAAAATCTTGCAACTACTGCCCGGAAACCGCATCGTGTGACGGGTCTCCAAGCCCGTCCGTCCAGCAAGATTGCTGGAGAAATCCCAAATTAGGTAGCGCCCTACCTCTCCGAGTGGATGTATTTCAGTCCGGAGCACTCAACGTAAGTAACCGGAGGCGGGAGACTCTGGAGAAACGGGGTAGTCTATTGATGCGAACCGGAGGGCCGCCGAACCGGACTACTTCATCGCCGGCCCCTCTGGGGCGGAATGATCAGTCGGTCACTCAATCCAGAGGCTTCCGCCTCTGGGCTACTGGGTCGAGCCCTCCGGGCTGAAATGCCTTGGGTGAGCCCTGCCGCTCGGGTATTTCGATGACTCGACTACTGGACGGACGGGCCAGGAGACCCTGTCCCACGACACCGCCAGGATTTCCGACCTGGTGCAGATTACCGGCGCAGTCCGCGAGCGACTTCACGGAATCGCATCTTGAATTCCGCCAGTGTCACCGATTTCAAATCGATGCCTCTCGCGAGGTACATATCGATCAGACACTCAACGATCTGCACGGGTCGTGATTTAGGAGTTGAAGTTTTCATGGCTGGCCCACGCTCTGCGTAGTAGTTGGAGTTGTCTGACCCTGTCCACGCAAGGTCGGGTCATGAAGGACAACTAAGTCGGGCAGGAAAAATCTTGGCAGGAGGGGATCCGGCGTATACAGGCAACCATAGCATTCTTTGCTACTTTGCCTCCAGACCGAATTCCACACAGCAGTATTTGCCTCCGCATTCGCAACGTACAGTAACGACTGCAGCGGTTCTTCGGTGTGCGGAGCCATCTTCGAGCTCCTCTGGTGCAATCCCGCAACATCTTTCGATGTCCGGAGTTAACACGTTCTCTTAAGGCAATTCCGTCTGCGTGAGATCATGCTCTGCAATAAAGAGTTGCCCTGACTCACACGAAGGTTACTCCAGTAATACCCGATATCGCTGACTATCAGATGAATTCCGGGATGACAGAAACTAAGTGTTTTCCCTAGTCCCGCTCTCTAAATGATGTCATTTCGCAACTCGATCTGAGTTCGCTCGGCATAGTGCGACAAGTCATCCGTCACGGAGAGACATCGCCCGTGGCAATGAAGTTCGCATTCAACTCTTCCCGTTGAGTAGCAAGCCACCACTGACGCTGACCAAGACGAAAAGCCTTAGAACTGGCCGCATGCGCTTCAACTCCCGCAAATACCTGACTAGACTATTTGTACCGTGGTGATCGTTCAGATCATGTGACCAGACGAGCGATCAACTTCAACAGATGCTGATGCACAGGGAGATTCTCAACATGCACTCGCAACATTCGACGGTACCCTTCCCACGCAACATCGCCCCCCCAAATGCAACTGTTTGGAAGACGCCACAACGCCGTACCATCGACCGCGGCTTCAAGCTCCTCGCCTGTTTCGCCCTAGTAGCAGCCTGGCTTTCAGGCACTTGGCCATCGGTCGCGTGTGCTCAGAATAAGACGGCCAAAAAGGCCAAGACTGCCACCAAGAAATCGAAAACCGATGACCAGGAAGAGTCCCCTGAAAAACCACTGGAAGAAATCGATTTCGACTCGGCTCCCATCAAGCCCCGCGATGGTGACACCCCGAGCGAACTCGACGCCACCGCCGAAGGTCGCAAACGTCTGGCGGTATTGGAAGGCCGTGCCAAAGAGATCTTCAAAGACCGCGACCGTATTGAAAGCGAGTTGCGGCCGCTTGTCATCCCACGAGACCGGCTGGTGGGAGAAGTTGCCCTGCTGAATCAGGGGATCCTCAATGCGCAGCAAGCCATCCTGCAAGGTCAGAATCAACTCCGTAAATTACAGCAGCAACTCGACGATGGCGGCAATGCCAATGCTCTCAACAACCAGATCCAGACGCTGCAAAATCAACTTGCCATGGCCAACAAAGCCATTACGTTCAACCAGGAAGAAATCGCCGAACGAACACCGGAGATCACAGCCCTTAATCTGCAGATTGAACCTCTCAACTTGGGCCTGGTGAAGCTGTGGGTGGAACTGAACGACTTCCGCAAACAGTGGCTGGAAATCCGGCAGCCGCAGTCCAAATATGCCCATGGAAACTTCGAGGCATTAAAGCAGGTGATCGACGACTGGGTGCTGATCGACGGCCTATGGCCCGAGGCCTTTTGCTGGGCCGCATTAACCAATTACGAATTAGGCAACTACGAGGCAGCGTGGGACAATGTCGAGCGGGCCGCTGAGCTCCGCAAGACGCTGCGATTCTCGAAGGCCTGGGCCCAAGGTGAGGCCCTGCGTGGCATGATTGCCGCTCAAATTCCTGAACGACGCGGCAAGGCCGCGGGCCACCTGCAATCGGCCCAGCTGTATGTCAACAAGGACAAGAACACCAACTGGCAAGCCTTCTTCCTCGTCGGCCGAGCCGTCGTCGAAAACGACAAACAGGCCGCCAAAGCGCGGACCAATTTCGACAAGGCGCTGAAGATCAATCCCGATGCCGCGTGCGTCAAGTACTGGAACGCGCACCTGCAGATCACCACCACCACGTCCACCGTGCGTGACGTCGCAACTGGCACCAAGACGCTGGAAGCACTGTGGGAAAAGTCCACCAAACAGTCCTGGCGACTCGCCCACAAATTGGTCCTGGCCTACGATGCTGCCTACCGCAAAGCCGACGCCGACCGTACCTGGGCAGTAGTCCTGGAATTGGCGCCCAAAGAGAAACACGACGAACTGCAGGAAGCGCGGGCCGCAGCGGCCGAGAAGCTCAAAACCGCCGATGGCGATGAAGATACTCCGAAGTCCAAGTCTAAATCTAAGACAACCGGAAAAAGCGACGACTAACACACCAAACGAAGCGCGATGCGTCTCATACTCATATTAGGATGAGATCCTTTCGATTAAACTCCAGCAACAACCCCGGGAGCATCCAAACCCTTCCCCGAACTCCACCGTGACACCTCAAACCGTCATCCAAAGCCTGATCATCTATCTCTTCGCTAGCGGTCTGGCATTCTTTCTGGGTGCGGTTTGCGTGTGGTCCTCGATCGCGCTGAAGACCATCAGTGCTCGACGGTGGATGAATCGGCTCGCCGTGGTGACCTGCATCCTGGGCCTGATCTTCATCGGTCTCTCCGCGGCACCGCTGTCGTATTGGTATTACGGTATCGCGTCTTCGATCACACTGGCCTGGCTCGTCGGGGAACAATCTTCACCCGTTGAACACCATCAATGGCGCGTGCGACTGCGCACGATCACCGCGCTGATCTGGCTCGTGGGAAGTGCCTGGGAGCTGTCCCACCAAGTGTGCCCGGCAGTTCGTACCCAGGGAGATCCGCCCCTGTTTGTGATTGCCGATTCCATCACCGCGGGGGTCGACGACCCCAAAATCATCACGTGGCCGGCGCTGATTCGGAACGCACACCAGATCGAAATACACGATTTCTCACGAATGGGTGCAGGGGTCAAGGCCGCCTATGCTCAGGCCGAGTGTCTCCCCGATTCTGGCGGTCTCGTACTCATCGAAATCGGGGGTAATGACATGCTGGGCACGACGTCCATGGCAGACTTCGAACAGGGTCTCGAGCGGTTACTCATCCGCGCGGGGACTCATGGCCGCAGTGTGGTGATGTTTGAAATTCCCTTACCACCCCTGTGCAACGAGTACGGTCGCATTCAGCGCCGCATCGCGTCCCGTCACCAAGTTCCACTGATTCCCAAACGCCTGCTGATGGGCGTATTGGCCAAGCCAGGCAACACCGTCGATTCCATTCACCTGACCCAAGCCGGACACAACCAACTGGCGGCCTTGGTCTGGGGGCTGATTGCCCCGGCCTATCGAATGTAACTATCCCGGCTGGCGACTGTGGTGGGCTGTGACTGCAACTCTACGTTGGTCTCGGCATCGCGAGTCTGCAGCCACTCCCACAGCATGTATTGTTGCACCATACTGGGGGCCGTACCTCCCACCAACCAGCCGGCAATCTCCACCCAGGAACATCCCTGAAACTTGGCTTCCATTTCACGCAGAAATTGGCCTCCATCCTGGCCATCACCGGGGTTCTGCTCTGCTATCCAGCGTCTGATTCGGGCTCGGAGTGACCGCCAATCGGGAAGTGACTCGTTGCGCCAGTCGTGACTCTGTTCCATGATTTGGGCCCTCGATCTAATTTCAATACGGACGGGTCGATACTGGAACATAGCACACAAAATGTACAAACACTGCAAGAGTTGACGGAATGTCTTGACTATCTAGGAACGAAATCACCAATATCTCGCACAATGGCGATTCAATCGGCACCCTCCCAGCATTTTGGCCCTTACAACGCAGGGTTATACCAATTGGGCTGTATTCATGTGCACAGATTCCAACTGTAGGCATTATGCGGATTTTGCGATTCGCCACATGACTGGCGCCGGCACCCTGGGTCAGGTAGATTATTGCAGGTCGGAGCCGGCACGCGGGGCTGACTTGGTGATCTTCGCCACCGTCGCTTTGGTGACTCGCAGGAAGTCACCCGGGCTCAATAAGATCTGCAGCCCCCGCTTGCCCGCAGACACGGAAATCGTGTCGCAGGCGAGAATGGTCTCGTCAACGAAGATGGGGTGTGGACTCTTCGCCCCCAGCACGGTCACCGCCCCTCGCAGGTAGCCCGTTAAAGCCTGTAACTTGGCCAGCGGAACCGGTTCCACCGATCGGGTGCCAGCCAGCTTGGCCAGAGCTTTCAGATCCAGCTCCTGATTGCCGGGTAACACGCCAAAGAGATAGCCACTACCCGCGGCACTCAGGAACAACGTCTTAAAGACCTGTTCCGCTGGCAGGCCGATCTTCTGCGCGACGCTAATCGCCGATAAATCCGCTTCATCGACGTCATACGCACGGATGGAGTAGGAGACCCCCAGTCCATCCAGGATGCGCGCGGCGTTGGTCTTGGGTTGGGACATTATTGAACGTCGAAAAAGATATGGGAGCGCAAAAAATAAAGATAACCTGGTGAGCCGGGTGCCGTAAGGCCCCGGACCGAGAATTGGGCCCCATCCCGAATTGTCCGGGGCCTCACGGCACCCGGCTCTCCAAATATCACTTTAATAATTTCACATCCCCTCCGGCCACTTGCGGGTCGCCTCCAACGCTGCACCCGTTTCCAGCAAGCTCTTCACGCTCGCCATGATCATCGGCCAGCCGTTCGAAACCGCTTCAATCAGCTTCGATCCCGGCTTGTCCATCTGGTGGATCAACGTGAGCTTCACCATGTCCCCCTGCGGCTCCAGGTCGTAGCTCAGTCGCGAGAAACCCTCCGGGCGGAATTCGGGTTTGAATTCGTTCCGCCAGGATAGAACGAGCCGCTTGGGTGGATCAATTTCCAACACTTCTCCACTGTCACCGACACGTCCGTCAGGA
>JAQGHS010000053.1 GCA_028291605.1 Planctomycetaceae bacterium
ATTGGAGCGGAGCTGTGCGGTGAAGTCTCGGTATCGGTCACATCGAAGCCTTAATCAGTGCGAACCTGTAGCCTGACTCTCCGAGTCGGGCATTCTTGGTATTCATACGCCCGACTCAGAGAGTCAGGCTACAGTCAACTCAACGCCCACTCCAAACCACGATACTCATCCAATTGCTTGCGTTGCGTCATATCAAACTGCAATGGCGTCATCGTCACATATCCATCCACCATTCCCTGCACGTCGGTATCGACAGGGCAGGGCGGCGACAACTGCTTGTCTGTACCGCTCCAGTAATATGTCCGCCCGCGCGGGTCCTGGCGTTTCTCCATGTACTCATTGTAGCGATGCACCCCCATCGGCAGGACGCGTACTCCCTTGGGGCCGGCAACGGTGCTCTCCGGGAAGTTGATGTTCCACAACTGAGCTACCCCGTTCTTCCGTTCGAGGAGTTGCTTGATCAATTCCGCCGCCTGCCGGGCCGAGCGTTCAAAGTTCGGATGCTCATTCATCGCCAGTGAGACGGCAATCGACATGACTCCAAAGAATGCCCCTTCAATCGCTGCCGCCACCGTCCCCGAGTACAGGACGTTAATCCCGGCGTTCGCGCCGCTGTTGATTCCACTGACGATCAGATCGGGAGGCTCCTGACACAATTCCAACATCGCCAGCTTCACACAGTCTGCGGGACTGCCAGCAATTTCCCAGCCATAATGCTGGTCGTGTTGAAAGACTTCCTGCACGATCAGGGGCGTCAGATACGTAATCGAATGCCCGACGCCACTCTGATTGGCCGCCGGTGCCGCGACCTCCACTTGACCGAGTTTGATCAACTCGGCATACATCGCCGAAAGCCCAGGGGCATAAATGCCGTCATCATTCGTCAGCAGAATTCGCACAAAGTCGCCTTATCAATTACGTGGTCTTTAGAGCGTTTTCATGAGCGGTGTAGCGGAATCTCGTAAGAGTTCCGCGGTAGTCTCCAAACATCAGGGCGGAACTCTTACGAGATTCCGCTACCGTTGCCTCTTCATCGAGCATAGCGAGTTGGTCTTCACCCCGGCAGGGGTGACAGCTATTAGCCCCGGGTTGAGCGAAGCGACACCCGGGGTAATGATCGCACCTCCGCCCGACCCTGAAGGGGTCGCAGCCCTTGTGCGTGGCAAAGTAAGCCTTGCCTCTAGCTCAGATCCCACAGCGGGATGGATGACGGCCCTCTTCCCGTTCCTAACGCACAATCTAGCTGGTTAAGCGGCCAGAACACGTAAACACAAACGATGTGGCGGAATACCCAGGTGTCGTTTTTTTCCAGCGTGAAGTAGAAGAAGCCCTCCGACTGATAACGTCTGATTCTGCATATCCATGGCGACTCAGCGCGAGATATAGGCCCACGTAAACGATCAGGCAGATCATGGCGATCCCAACCAGCCAGTCGTTACGATTTAATCTCACCATGATCTAAGCTACGTCGATTTGCAGAAATCAGAAATTAATGATGCAGGCGAGCCCGGCGGCGTAAGCCTCGGGATCCCTCGGGTCTATTTCTGAAACACAGAGGCACAGAGAAAACAGAGGAGTTTCCGATCTCTGTTTTTTCTGTGCCTCTGTGTTTCAACTTCCAACGTTTGTCACTTGAATTGAAGAATCCGGGGGCTTACGCCGCCCGGCTCGCCTGAACAGTTCGTTTTGCGCTTTCACTTAGGATCACGATTCACTCAATCGTTCATGCCGGTTGCGATCCCACTGATTTCCCCGACAACCAGGCCAGAATCCCCTTCGACAAATGCAACCGATTCTCAGCCTGCTCGAAGGCAATGCTGTGCGATCCGTCCATGACCCCGTCGGTCACTTCCAACCCGCGTCGAGCCGGCAGACAATGCATGAACTTGGAATGCGCGGGAGCTCCCTGCAGCAGTTTTTCGTTGACCTGATACGGCGTGAAGATTGACTTCCGCTTCTCGGTTTCGGCTTCCTGCCCCATGCTCACCCACACGTCGGTGTAGATGATATCGGCGTGGGCGACGGCCTTCCGGGGATCGGGCTCCTGGATGATTTGCACGTGCGGAAACTGCTCGTGCAGCCGCTTCAGGAATTGGGAATGAAACTCAAAGCCGGGCGGGGCCGACATCACGAACGGCATTTCCAGATGAGCCGCCGCGACGGCCAGAGACCGTGCCACGTTGTTGCCGTCACCCACAAACGCGATCCGCCGTCCGGCACAATCCCCGAACTCTTCCTGCACGGTGAACACATCCGCCAGGGCCTGGCAGGGATGGCTGCGGTCCGACAGCCCGTTGATGATGGGACATCTCGAGTACTTGATCATCTCTTCGATCAACGTCTGCGAGAACGCACGAATGACGATGAAATCGCTGTACGAACTGAGGACCCGGGCGACATCGGGCAGCGATTCGCGACCATGCAGGCCGGCATCGGCGGCGTTCAGAAACAGGCTGTTGCCGCCGAGGTGGGCGATGGCGGTTTCGAAACTGATCCGTGTGCGCAACGACGGTTTTTCGAAGAGCAGGGTCAGCGTGTGCCCCGCGAGAATCGCCGGCCGCTCACCGGCTTTCAACCCGGCCTTCAGCGTCGCCGCTGTCTGCAGGATGTCTCGAATTTCTTGAGTGGTAATACGTAGCAGGCTGTCAAAATGCTTCATGAGCCGGATCCTGTCCAAGCCGTACGGAAACCATACGGCTAATCTGGTGCAGTTACGGAAAACGGAGCCACGACTGAAATGATCGCGACCCGAACGAATTGTGACCGCGGGCCAACCCCGCGGGTGATTTGAGCTCTTATTCTGACCAATTACGAAACAAATCGCACGGCGAAAGACGCTGTTTGTGGTGTTTTCTTGTCAAGCCATTTTGTCTTTAGTCTGTTGTAGCCTGACTCTCCGAGTCGGGCTACGTCACGCGGTCATCGCCAACTGTCGCAAGACCTCGGCCACCACCGCACAACCTTCATCAACTTGTTCCGAGGTGATATTCAACGCCGGCAGCAAACGAATGACTGTGTCGTGCGTAGAATTGATCAAGACGCCACGCTCCAAAGCCATCCCCACTGCCGGCCCCCCGGAAATCTTCAGATCGATACCAATCATCATCCCGCGAATCCGTAGTTCCTTGATGATCGACAATTCCGACGCCAGATTGGTGAGATGTCGTTTGAAGCGGTCGGAATTCTCTTTGCACTTTTCGAGCAGTTTGTCCTGTTCGATCGTGTCGATCGTGGCCAGTCCTGCAGCCATCGCGATCGGATTGCCGCCGAAGGTGCTGGCATGCATGCCGGGTCGCAGGTCGCCCGCCAGTTCGCTTTTCGCAATCATCACACCGCAAGCCACCCCACCCGCGACTCCCTTGGCCATCGTCAGAATGTCGGGTTGAACGTTCCACTGTTGATAGCCGAACCAGGTCCCCGTACGGCCCATGCACGTTTGGACTTCGTCGAAGATTAACAGCGCACCGTACTTGTCGGCCAAAGCCCGCATCTCAGAGAAATACTGGTCCCCCGGAATGTTGATTCCACCCTCGCCCTGGATGGGCTCGATCATGATCGCACAAGTCTGGTTGCTGACCAGCTTCTTCAGCGCATCGAGATCGTTGTGCGGACAATAAATAAAGCCCGGCATCATCGGCCCCAGACCGGCGTGGTATTTGGGCTGGGCAGTGGCCGTCACCGTGGCAAATGTTCGCCCGTGAAATCCGTTCTGAAACGTGATGATCTGGTAACGGTCACCCTTAAAATGCAGCCGAGCCAGCTTGATCGCCGCTTCGTTAGCTTCGGCGCCGCTGTTGGCAAAAAACGCCTTACCGAACGACCTGGTACACAGGGCTTCCGCAAAATTCCCCTGGGCCTCGGTGTACCACGTGTTGGGGATGTGAATCAGATGCGCGGCTTGTTCCTGCAGCGCTTTGACGACTCGCGGGGGAGCATGCCCCAGGATGTCGCAACCCCAACCGGGGAACAAATCGAGATAGCGCTTGCCTTCGGCGTCCCAGACGTACGAACCTTCCCCGTGCACCAGGCTGATAGGATAGCGGGTGTAGTTGGGGATGACGTAGCGCTGGAATTTCTCGATCGTCTGCTGGCTCGTTTGAGTCGCTGCGGGATGCACGTTAGTAGTCTCCTGGTTCGATCAGTCGCAAGTTCCAAATGGGGTCTAACGCCTTATCGAATCTCAGATTTTTAGGATTTCTTTGCCACGGATTGACACGGATGAAACACGGATTGGATCATCCCGACTCGACGTTTTTTACATAACATCGATTCGATTGGTTGACCGCCGCTTTCGGATTGGTGGTCAGTCAATTCTTTCAAAATCCGTGTTTAATCTGTGTTAATCCGTGGCTAAAACTCTTCGTAAATCAATCTCTCAACGTCTCGCTGAGCATTCTCATCTGTAATGTCGGTAACTTCAGTTGATCAGCACTAGACATACTATTTTGCTATCAGGTTCGTCGGTGTTCGCAGCAAACGCCATCCCACCGCGGTCTTACGATACGATTTCGGTTCCAATTCCGGTGTCGGAATAAATCTCCATCAGCAACGAATGCGGCTCGCGTCCATCGATGATATGGACCTTTTTGACTCCTGCAGTCAACGCCTCGATGGCCGCTTCCACCTTGGGAATCATGCCGCTGTCGATGGTGCCGTCGGCGATCAGGTCGCGACATTGCTGGCTAGTCAGATTCGAAAGCAACGTCGACGGATCGTGGCGGTCGCGGAAAATCCCAGGCACATCACTGAGGAAAATCAACTTCTCGGCATTCAGCAATCGCGCGACGGCTGCGGCCGCCGTGTCGGCATTCACGTTGTATTTTTGCCCGAGGGCATCGACAGCCACCGACGGAATCACGGGAATCACGCCCACCGCGCAGGTTTGCTCAATCAATGCCCGATCGATATCGACCACTTGACCGACGAACCCCAAATCGAGCGGCGCCCCGTTTTCCACGGGCAACAGCAGCTTTTCGCCCACCAGGCAATTGCAACTCAGGTAGCTCAGCGGCATCGCCCGACCACCCAGGTCGCGAATCATCTTGACGAGCGATACGGTGATTTCCCCGGCCAGCACCTTGGCGACAATCTCCAGCGTCGCGTCATCGGTATAGCGCCGACCCTGTACCCAGTGCGGTTCAATTCCGGCCGACTTCATGGCCGCGTTGATCGACTTGCCACCCCCATGAATCAGCACGGGGTGCATCCCCACGGCCTCCATGAAAATGACATCTTTGAGCAATCGCCGAACTGTCTCATCATCTTCGAGGGCACTTCCCCCCAGCTTGATAACGACAGACCGGTCCCGAAACTGGCGGATCCAGCTCAGGGCTTCCACCAGAATTTCGGCCTTCTGATACGCTTCGTTCACACCGCGTCTCCGGACACTCACCAAACTGCGCCGCAGGGTTTTATTCGAGAAATTCCGCAGATCGGAATCAGCACGACGACGATTTGTTGGCGGGAAAACTTCTATTGTAGAACGCCGCACGAGGCTGTCAATTCAGCACGCAACCATTTACGTTTAAATGACTTACCGTCGCTGCAACAAGCCCCGAACGGTCTTATTCACGGAGATTGTGACATTCCCATGTTTCCACCGAACAGAATTTGCTCACCCGCCTCGTCCCGAGAGCTATAATTCAATCTGTCGTCGCCGAGACATTACGTCATCGGACATTCGGCAATTCCAGCGGGATCAGCCCGGGAAATTTAGTCGAGAAGATTTCGAGGGCAAATACTGGCTGGCTTATTATAAATGCACGCAAAGTATCAGCGCGGACTGACTTGCAAGCGGCCGGTATCGTTACTGACGTTGACCTGACAACTCCATCTTCATAGAGTTCTAAAGTTCTGTCGCTGCACATCTAAGACACGCCGAATCCGGACAGATGTGCGTGGCGGAACGCGTTGATTCCAGTCGCTCAGTCACTCAGTTTGATGGCTCGGCGACGGGGCCGAATTGAATCGATATCGAGGCCTCTGAGTGCCACTTTTGGGCACGGACGAGCCTCTGGACAAATCCTTTTTTGATTGGCGCGAATGTCGAATCCTGAAGACTCACCCGTTCCTCCCCCGCCGCCTGGAACTCCTCCTGGACGTGGCTCGAAGAATGATCGCCCGGGTTTGGGCGTGTTACCGTTTGTATTGCTGGGTGTCTTGATTCTGGGATTTCTGTTCAATGGAATGCCCGACTGGAACGGCATGTCTGGCGAAGAGAAGCCGGTCAGTGACTTCTTTGCAGGAGTCGAAAGCGGACAGCTGGGCCCGCATAACATCATCAAAGCCCGCTTCGGCCGAGGCATGCTGAAGTACCAGGACAAGATTGATACCAAGACCGATTGGATGGGAATCTGGTCCGTTCCGCCTGCCGCGCCCAAAGAAACCGCAGGCAAAGTCGAGGTGGCTGCCAAGGATGCTTCTCATAAGACCGCTAAAGATGCGCACGATGCGAAGCCCGCGTCGAATCTGCCTCACCATTACTACGTTCCGCTGGTCTCGCTGAATGAGGACATGCCTGTCCTGACCAAGTTATTGCGCGAACACAAAATCCAATACACGACCGAAAAGCCCGATAGTGACTTTGCCGTCGTCATGATGTTGTGGATCCCGCCGTTGCTGTTACTGGTGGTGATCTTCTTCCTGTTCCGTCGCATGTCGGGCGCAGGCGCCGCCATGTCCTTCAGCCGCAGCCGGGGTAAGGTTTTCGCCCAGGAAGACCTCGGCATCACCTTCGACGATGTCGCCGGGATTGATGAAGCGAAGGAAGAACTGCGAGAAATCGTCGGTTTCCTGCGGAGTCCAGGGAAGTACCAGGCCCTCGGCGGACGCATTCCGCGTGGGGTATTGCTGGTCGGTCCTCCCGGTACTGGCAAGACCTTGCTGGCGAAAGCCGTTGCGGGTGAAGCGGGTGTCCCCTTCTTCAGCCTGTCTGGTTCCGACTTCGTCGAGCTATATGTCGGCGTCGGCGCTGCCCGTGTCCGCGACATGTTCGTGCAGGCGGGTACCAAGTCTCCCAGTATCATCTTCATCGACGAACTCGATGCCCTCGGTAAGGTCCGCGGCAGTGGTGCGCCCGGTGGCCACGACGAACGCGACCAAACGTTGAACGCGTTGCTCGTCGAGATGGACGGGTTCTCGTCGGATCAAAGTGTCATCGTGATGGGTGCCACAAACCGCCCCGAGACCCTGGACCCCGCCTTGCTGCGTCCCGGACGATTCGACCGCCACGTGCTGGTTGACCGCCCCGACGTGGTCGGACGCGAAGCGATCCTGAAGGTCCACATGAAGAAGATCAAGATGGCGGAGGAAGTCGATATCCGGCACCTTGCCAAACAGACCGCGGGCTTTGTCGGTGCCGATCTGGCGAACCTCGTCAACGAAGCGGCCCTGCTGGCAGCACGGAAGGACAAACACGTTGTCGGCATGCTCGACTTCGAAGAAGGGATCGAGCGTGTCGTTGTCGGACTGGAGAAATCGACACGAATCATCCCACCGGAAGAAAAACTGCGTGTCGCCTATCACGAATGCGGTCACGCTCTCGTGGGTTGCTCGCTGCCCCATACCGATCCCGTGGTCAAGATCTCGATCATTCCGCGTGGCTTGTCGGCCCTCGGATATACGCGCCATTGTCCCGACGAAGACCGGCATTTGATTACGCAAACAGAACTACAGAACAAGATCTGCGTCTACTTCGGCGGTATCGTCGCGGAAGAACTGATCTACCACGAGACCTCCACCGGCGCCAGTGACGACTTGAAGCGGGCAACTGATATCGCGCGCCGGATGGTGACTGAATTCGGTATGAGCGATAAGCTCGGCCGGATCAACTATTCACCGCAGTCGCGTTCTCCATTCCTGGGGACGGCGACGTCGTCCAGCAATGACTTCTGGCATAGCGAAGAAACGGTTCGCGAGATCGATTTGGAAGTCAAACGCCTGATCGACGAAGCCAACACGACGGTGCGAGAGATTCTCACTCAACGCCGCGCCGTGCTCGAACAGATGACGCGCGAACTGGTGGAAGTGGAAATCATGGACGGCAGCCACTTGAAGCGCATTCTCGACGAACACGTGTCGACACCGCACATCAAGCCCGGCACACACGCCAAGCTGGCACGTGATTCGGAATCGGATCAGGGCTCTGGAAGCACAAATCGAAAGCCGATGGAGGGAGCCTGACCACGATGGTGACGGATCACCGCCAACAATTGCGTTTTGGGAAACCAAGATCGTGGGCCACTCGCTCTGGCAGTGGCCCACGTGTTCGTAACATCGGCCAAGCGTTTGCCCTCCTGGCCGCTCTCATGCTTTGCCAGGCGGGCTGCCGTTCGGTCGTTGATCCAGGCCGCTCAATGAATGGCGGTCCACCCCCACAGGCCCCCCTCATCGTGTCGCCGCCGGCCTCGGGGCCTCAATTACCGGCGCCCCCAGCGACGAATCAGTCGGGAGTCATTCGGCAACCCGCGGCCTCTGTGATCAAACTACCGCAAGCCGCTGCCGGGGAATCGAAATATCACACCGTAGTCTCAGGCGATAACTGGACGAGCATTGCTCAGAAGTATCACATGACCGTCCAGGAGCTCACCGACGCGAACGGCATCGACCCCGCGACGAAATTGCAGCCGGGGCAATTGGTGTATATTCCAGAGAAATGACCCCCGTAGGATAGGCATCCTGTCTGTCAGTCCAATACAA
>JAQGHS010000115.1 GCA_028291605.1 Planctomycetaceae bacterium
GGCGTTGAGCTTTTGATTCTGGCTGAGCAATCTTCATTGAAGACACGGATGCGGACGTGCTTGCTGGTCACCGGCACATCTGCTCGCAGTCGCCGGCCTATGATCACCTCGCACTCGGGCCGAGGCCGTTGGTTGCGGTCGCAGTTGACTCGTGCGACTTCGATCCAAGCGAACGGCACAGGCTTGTGTCGCGAATTAAAGGCATCAAAGCAGAAGTAATCGAGTTCTGTATCGACCTGATCCGCTGATTGCGGCCACCGGTAGTGAGCGATCTGGTCGTCGAAATGGTACGAGAACAGGTGATGCACGACGCCGAAACTGGCGAGTTGATGCGAGGCCGGCAGCAATTTCTTGGCACGTTCGACGTCGCTCGCGGCATCGCGGCTATGGGAAACCTGATAGGACATGATGGGGCCGACATAGAGCGCGCCGATCAGGCAGGCCAAGCCAGCCACGCATTGCTGTGGACGAGCTTTCCAGAAACTGAGCCAGCTCGGGAGCCCTGCTCCGGCGGTCTGCCAGCCTTGTTCGATCACATACCCGCACAATAACGCGAAGCAGGGAAACAACGGCATGAAGTACCGTGACCGGGCTTCGGGAGGAATCCAGACCGATGGAAAGGCAATCGCGATGCAGCCAGCCAGGTAGATCAATGGTAGTCGTGCCGTCTGAATGCGGTCTCGGAATCCCTTATATGCATAGGCCAGCAACAACAGGGACCAGGGGAAAAGGCAGCCCGCCACGATCTCGATCGGAAAAAGTGTGATATGGGAAATGATCGTCGCCCACTGGTTATTCTCAAACCGCTTGGCGACTTCTGACAAATACACATAGGACACCTTCTGCTGGCCGAGGGCCATCGAAAAGGGGATCTGCCAGGCACCGACGATCGCGAGCAATACACCAATTCCTGTGGCGTGCGACCAACTGATGCTCCATCGCCAATTGCGAGTTAGAAGCAGGAACAAGCCAATTCCGCCGACAAAATAAACGGGTGCTTGAGGCCCTTTTGTCAGCGTCGCCGCGGCTGCCAGACTGTAGGCGACTGTCCACAGCACCCACTGATTCCAGCGCAGTAGAACTCCCATGTGCCAGACCAGCAACGCAGCGCTGAGCAGGAACGTAAAGATGGCCTCTGTTTCCCCAAGACGCCCGAGTTGCAGCACTTGGACGAACGTGGCATAAATGGCACCCGCTGCGAAGGAACCCGTTCGCGACATCCAGCAGCGTCCGTAGGAATAGATCAGCAGAACGGTCAGGAGAGTGGCGAGCACACTGGGAAGTCGTACGGCGACCGCATCAACCCGGCCTCGCAATTCGCCTGTCAGCGCGATCAACCAATACTGCATCGGGGGCCGGCTGAGGCGCGGGATACCCTGGACTCGCGGAACCAGCCAGTCGCCTCCGTGGATCATTTCCCAGGCAATGCGGCCGCGGCGTGATTCTTCGCCGCGGATCGAGAGATCGGTCAATCGCGTGGCATACAGTCCGAGAACCAGGATCAGCAACCAGCCCAGCTCGCGCTCGAAGTAGCGACTCCAGCCTGAGGTCGACTTCGCGCCTGTGTTTAACTCTGCCATTTCGCGTCCCTGCGAAGTAAGATCCGATTCAGTCTGACAATTCACGCGTATTATGTTGATGATCGCCCGGAGCGGAAGACCACTCCGATCTTGACCCGATTGGAGGTCACTTCTATAAGCGCCGATTGTCGCTGATCGCTCCGCGATCGTAGGGTGATCGCAGTATCCGGGCTGTCTCGGCAGTGAGGTCAGAATCTTATTCAGCCTTGCTACTGCGAATGCGTTTCGATCGCGGAGCGATCGACGACTATCTTTGTCCGCACCGGCAACACCACGGAAGGTGAAGCGTGTCTAAAACGATTGATGATCCCGACAGTTTTTCTAATACCAGTCGTGGTGAACGTCCAGAAGCTCTGCGCGAATATGCCCGAATCTCGCCCCCCTTACGCTGGCTAAATCGGAATTCGACGAGTGGACCGAAGTCTCATCGTCACATCGGTGTCTGGTGCGGAATCGGCCTGATGTTGCTAGCCATCGCTGTGGGACTGTGGACGTATGTGCTGCGAGATCGTCTGATAGTCAAACGATGGGGCACTGTCACGCCGGGTGTGGTCTACCGCAGCGGGCAAATTTCCAGATATTTAATCTTGCCAACACTGCAAGAACATCGCATCAAGCATATTATATGCATGACGTCGCCCGATTCGAACGATGCGGATCAGCAGGCTGAACTGGCTGCCGCGAAGGAGTTGGGGATCGACTATCAGTTCTGGCCGTTGAATGGTCGTGGTGTCGGTAAGGTCGAACACTTTACGGGAGCCGTGACATCCCTGGCTAAGAACGCCAAACAGGGCGAGCCGGTTCTGATTCACTGCCATGCAGGAGCACAACGGACAGGCGGCGTGGTGGCCGCCTATCGATTACTGATTGAAGGTCGTTCGCCGGAATTTGTGTTTGGCGAACTGCGACGATATGGCTGGAATCCGAACCGCGATCAGGTGTTGATCGATTTTGTGAATGCTCATTTAAAAGATGCTGCCGTGGAATTGGTCGCGGCGGGATGTCTCGAAAAAATACCTCAGCCGCTGCCGGTTTTGCGCTGAACCGGGCCTGCCGCTGATTCGAAAGATGTAGGGAATCAAGAATGGCGGCACGTTGGCGCGTTTTACTGACAGATCGGGCTTGGCCTGATTCCTCGATTGAGCGGGAGATTCTGGAAGCGGTTGGTGCGGAGGTCGTCGAAGCGCCCGCCACCGACGAGGCCACACTGGCCAATCTGGCGGCCACTGTGGATGCCATCGGCACGAACTGGGCTCAGGTGACATCACGTGTGATCGAAGCCTGTCCCAACTGCAAGATTGTGGCTCGATTTGGAATTGGCCTCGACAACATTGCCGTGGACTATGCGACACAGCATGGGGTTCCGGTCACCAACGTCCCCGATTATTGTGTCACCGAAGTTGCTGAGCATACTCTGGCATTATTGCTGGCTGCCGCTCGCAACATCGGATACTTCCAGCTCCGCACGAAGGCTGGCGAGTATTCACTGACCTCGGCACCACCGATGCGACGTGTGTCAGGGCAGGTTCTCGGGCTGGTGGGACTCGGCCGGATTGGTTCCGCTGTGGCGGAGCGAGCCGCGGCGTTCGGTATGCAGGTTCTCGCCCATACCGCGTCTGGATTGTCTCGCGATCCCGGTGTGCAGATGGTGTCGTTGGATGAATTGCTGCGTACCAGCGACTACGTCTCGCTGCATGCCCCACTGACCGCGACGACTCGCGGGATGATCGGCGCGGCGCAACTGGAGATGATGCGTCCGACGGCGTGGATCATTAATACCTCACGCGGCCCGCTGATTGATACGGCGGCTTTGTGGACGGCGTTGCAGAGGAAGCAGATTGCTGGCGCAGCGCTGGACGTGTTTTCTCCCGAGCCCCCCGATCTCAGCCAGCCGTTGTATCGCGACGAGCGAGTCATCGTGACGCCCCATGCGGCATTTGTTTCTCAGGAATCGCTGGCAGATCTACGCCGTCGAGCCGCGATGCAAATTGCAGCGGCGTTAACGGGGAAACGGCCGGAGAATGTCGTGAATCCGCAGGTGTTGGGCTGATTTTATCGTGGGACGGGTCTCCGACCGGTCTGAGCCCGTAACCAGCGACCTGAACCAGATTCATCCCTCGCGAGGGTCGCGGAGCGCACCATCGCTTCTCTCAGTGAGAGTAGATAATAAGACGACTAGGTGGCCTGTAGGATGGGCACTCCTGCCCGTCTTCGCGGTAATCCGCGACCTTCGTTGGTCTGGCAATCCAACTCGCCATATCAAAAGAGACAGGCAAGAGTGCCCATCCTACGACGAAGAATCCGGGGGCTTACGCCGCCTGGCTCACCTGCATCATTATTTTTGCAATCCTAATTTGAAACTTGGAGAGTGCTCCCCAGCGTCTTTGATGAAAATCAACGCCTGCGCTTCGCGAAGTTCGCGAGGCGTTTGACCTCTTTGAAGTCGAATGTTACGGGCTCAGACGGGTCAGAGACCCGTCCCACGAATGCGCTACGTCTCCATTCGCAACAAACTATTCGGCCTCACGCAGTCGACGTAGTAACGTTTCTTGCCGGCGACGCTTTCCTCAACCAGGCCGTGAATATCGGTATCGAATCCCGGGAAGCGTTCGTTGAACATCCTGGCGAACTTGAGGTACTCGACGATCGTCTTGTTGAATCGCTCGCCCGGGATCAGCAGGGGAATGCCGGGGGGGTAAGGTGTCAGCAGCACGGCTGTGGCGCGGCCTTCGAGTTGGTCGATCTCGACGCGGTCGATTTCGCGATGTGCCATCATGGCGAAGGCATCGGACGGCTTCATCGCGGGCTGCATGACCGACAGATACATTTCGGTGGTCACACGGGCCACGTCGTTGGACTTATACGTATCGTGGATTTGCTGGCACAGATCCTTCAGGCCAATGCCCTCGTAGCGCGGATACTGTTGACAGAATTCCGGCAGGATGCGCCACATCGGCTGGTTCTTGTCGTAGTCATCCTTGAACTGTTGCAAGGCACTGACGAGAGTGTTCCAGCGACCCTTTGTAATGCCGATCGTGAACATGATGAAGAACGAATAGAGTCCGGTTTTCTCCACGATAATGCCGTGTTCAACCAGATAGCGAGTCACGATCGAGGCGGGGATACCCGTTTTCGCGAACTTGCCGGACACATCCAGGCCGGGGGTGATCACGGTCGCCTTGATCGGGTCGAGCATGTTGAAGCCGGGAGCCAGGTTGCCGAAGCCGTGCCACTTGGCATTGGCCTTCAACATCCAGTCTTCACGCTCACCGATTCCATCGTCTGCCAGCTTCTCCGGACCCCAGACTTTGAACCACCAGTCCTTGCCCCACTCGATTTCCACCTTGCGCATCGCGCGGCGGAAGTTCAGGGCCTCCAAGATCGATTCCTCGACGAGTGCCGTGCCGCCGGGTGGCTCCATCATGGCTGCAGCGACGTCGCACGACGCGATAATCGCGTACTGCGGCGAGGTCGATGTGTGCATCAGATACGCTTCATTGAAGATGTGGCGGTCGAGTTTCTGTGTTTCTGACTCGCTCACCAGAATCTGGGAAGCTTGCGAAATACCCGCCAGCAGCTTGTGCGTTGAGTGCGTCGCGAAGATGACGGTTTCTTTGGTCCGCGGACGATCTTTACCGATGGCGTGCATGTCTTTATAGAAGTCATGAAACGTCGCATGCGGCAACCAGGCTTCATCGAAGTGGAGCGTGCCAATCTTGCCGTCGAGTAATCCCTTTAACGTCTCGACGTTGTAGATGATGCCGTCATAGGTACTTTGCGTGATGGTCAAAATGCGCGGCTTGCGGCCGGGGTGTTTGGCGAGAGCCTCGCGGGCGAATGGGTTGGCTTCGATCTTCTTCTGAATGTTTTCGGGTTTGAACTCATCCAGCGGAATCGGGCCGATCAGGCCCAGATGGTTGCGTGTGGGGGTTAGAAACACGGGGACGGCGCCCGTCATGATGATCGAATGCAGAATCGATTTGTGACAATTGCGATCGACGACCACGACATCGCCGGAGGCGACGGTCGAGTGCCAGACCATCTTGTTGGAGGTCGACGTCCCGTTGGTCACAAAGAAGCAATGATCGGCGTTAAAGATTCTCGCGGCATTACGTTCGGATGCGAAGACCGGGCCTGTGTGATCCAACAGCTGTCCCAGTTCCTCGACCGCATTACAGACGTCCGCCCGCAGCATGTTCTCACCGAAGAACTGATGGAACATTTGGCCGACAGGACTTTTTAAGAACGCGACACCACCCGAGTGACCGGGACAATGCCACGAGTACGAACCATCCTGGGCGTAATGAACCAGAGCTCGGAAGAATGGCGGGGCCAGACTGTCGGTGTAAGCTTTGGCCTCGCGGATGATGTGGCGCGCCACGAACTCCGGCGTATCCTCGAACATGTGAATGAAGCCGTGCAGCTCACGCAGAATATCGTTCGGGATGTGGTGTGAGGTGCGGGTTTCACCGTAGAGATAGATCGGGATTTCCGAGTTCTTGAAGCGGATCTCTTTGATGAAGGCGCGAATGTTGATGATGGCCGGATCGTTTTCTGGTCCGGGGGTGAATTCCTCATCGTCGATCGACAGGATGAATGCCGAGGCGCGGCTTTGCTGTTGGGCGAAGCTGGACAGATCGCCGTAACTGGTTACCCCCAGCACTTCCACGCCTTCTACTTCCATCGCGGAGGCCAGTGCCCGAATTCCCAATCCCGACGTGTTCTCAGAACGGAAATCCTCGTCGATAATGACGATGGGAAACCTAAACTTCATCGTGATTCTCCGGTGACACGCCTTCAGGGCAGCAAACACATCAGGGCCGGACGCAAGGCATCAATCCGACCCCCGCAAGTATTGTATGCGGACCTACTCTGTAATTTGCCGCAACATGTTACAAAATGCGAACCCCGCCGTCTGTCCTCACGGGGGCTTTTTTTTGAATCGGACCGGAACAGGTTTTTTCCCGGTTATTGGCGAGTGTCACATGCTGGTTCTTTGATGTTCGTGGCAGACACTGCCAGCGTCGGTTTCGCCTCAGCGTGTTTTTGCGGCTCTGATTGATGTTAGGACCCTCAACGAGGAACGCCTGATTCAGAGAGTCGGGCTACAAGGTTCCCGTTATTTCCCGAAAACTATCTGCCACGGGTCAGCTCGCGGGAGAGTTCTGCCGGTTGAATACGTCAAAGGGGACGACATTTTGCGCCCCCGTTCCGTCCGGAGCGTGGTGGTTCTCGTTGGCAGATTGGCGAATGGGACTCGGACGTGCCTGTTTGGAATCTCCAGCTATAGCGATAGAAGAAGGTATTGGTGATGGCAATTGACTCGCTGGTCCGCCGTTGCGTTGCTGTATTCGATCCCCTGTTCAACAAGTCTCCCAAGCCGCGGAAACGTACTGCCTATCGACCGCGGGTCCAGATTGAAGATCTGGAAATTCGTTGTTTTCTGTCCGCGACCGCCGGCTTGGCGACCATCATTCAACCTGACGGTAAGACGCTGGTCATCGGATCGTCGACCGATCTGGCGAATGGAAATTCTGACTTCGCGATCGCCCGGCTGAATGTAGACGGCACGCCCGACACCACTTTCAGCGACGACGGGCAAGTCCTGGTTCCTTTCAATCTGCTGGGATTGGATGGCGGAGAGGATGTGGCCAATAGCGTGGCTCTGCAGGACGACGGCAAAATCATCGTCGGCGGGTATGCACAGGCGAGTCCCAATGGCGACTATGATTTTGCCATGACGAGGCTGAACTTTGATGGGTCGCTGGATACTTCTTTCGGAAATAATGGGAAGGCGACTGTTGACTTCCATTTGGGGGCCAACAGCGATGATCGGTCAACCGGGGTGGCAGTCACACCCGATGGCAAGATCGTACTCGGTGGGACTGCGACCCGAAGTTTTTCAGGTGACACGGATTTTGCTCTGGCACGCCTGACTGCCGATGGAGTCCTGGATGCGGCATTTAGCGGAGACGGTTTGAAGACG